>JAIRQG010000013.1 GCA_031256615.1 Candidatus Methanoplasma sp.
AAGGATTCTGTTTTTTACCACGTCGGCATAGGTTTTTGATATAGCGTTCTTGACCAAAACGTCTGGGATGTCCTCGATCACATCTTTGTTCCAATCGAGTACCGGACGCCCGAAACTTACCATGCTGACCTTTCCGTGGTCGCAGCTGTCTTCCGAATCAAGCATCTTGATCTCCAGCCCTTCGAGTATGTCCTGTACCCTCTTCCCGTTGATGATGAGGGCATTGGGTCCTTCTCCTTCTATGCTGATGAACTTTGCAGAGATGTCGGCCATCTGCATCTCATACACCAGTCCTTTAAGGTATTCCGACATCTCCGATACAGACTGCCTTCTTATGTTCTCATCTTCCGGCGGTTCGGATGAATGCCTGTACTCTATGTCGATCATAGCCATGATACTGCATTATGGCAACCGATTAAAAGCATATTGCACTGACAACTTTATCATTAACAAGAACATTCCGCACAATATGTTCCGTATCGAGTTCCGAAGTGTTGAGGACTGCAAAATGGTCATACTGATGAGGGATGACCTTAAAATGTCCAAAGGAAAGGTCGCGGCACAGGCGGGACATGCGGCTGTAAACTGCGCTTTGAGCATCAAGAAAAAGGATTCCGATACATTTGAGAAATGGACGCTCTGCGGCCAGCCCATAATAGTCCTGAAAATAGGCTCGGAAAGGGAACTTTTTGAGTTCAAAGCGATCGCCGATGCTCAGGACCTCAACAACTCTGTGATATGCGACGCGGGGAGAACGCAGATCGAGCCAGGGACCTTCACGTGCCTCGGTATGGGCCCTGCCGCGTCCGCCGTTCTGGACAAGATAACGGGCGAGCTCAAAATGCTCTGAGCCAGCTAAAGCGCACTTTTATATCCTTATACATACACTCTACTCCGGGAAGGAATATGCTCAGAAGAAGGGACTTGCTGGTTTCAGTCGCACTCGTCGCTTTGATAGGGATGCTTGCAGTTGTATCATTCAGTGATGATTCTGCGGATGGAAGTGATTTTTCGATCACCAGTGGCCAGTTGGACCTGGCGGCGGCGCTTGAAGGCGCGGTCAGCGGAGATGTGTTCATATTGGACAGGGATTCGACGCTTTCTGGAGATGCGACCATAATCTCCGGGGTCGTGGTGGATGACGGCGGGTACTCATTCATTGTCCCGGCAGAAGTGACATTGTTGATAAAAGGAGAGTTTATCTCCACAGGGGATCTGACGGTAGAATCCAGAGGATCCATCGTTGTATCCTCCGGCGGACTGCTGTCGATGGATAACGATAAGGACACTAACGAGGCCGTCGTAGCGGGTTCTTTGGAAATAAACAAAGGAGGGACCTTCAATCTCGGCCTCAATCAAGAGAGCATTTTCGAATGCCTCGGAAGAGGTGTGTTAAGGGTCGATGGAGTGATGGTGGTCGGCAGCAGCGCATGGAACTCCACCGTCAATATCATGAAGGGGACCGTTACCGGCGAACTCCAGATATCAAGCGGGAGCGTTTTTAAAATATTTGACTCGCTGGATATCGGAAATCCCCCAGAATTTCTGACCGATGTGAACAACGATGCCGAGATAACCGGGATAATTACTATCGACAGGGATGCGGGGGCATACGTACTCGTTTACGGGCAATCCTCTTTCGATCTCTCGAACATAAAATATCCGGCCGTTTGGACTAAGTTCACAATTACCGGCAAGGAATATGCTACCGAGTACAAAGACGATACGGGGAAAAGAACCCTGGTCTTCCCTGTCACGACGAGCCTTAAGGACGTCCATGTTACAGAATGGAAAGATGCTGCAGGCATCGCTGTGAATAAAGACTCCAACTTACAGATCGGAAGCACTGACGTTTACGGTTCTGCTGAGAAAACAGTATACAGGATAGTCTTTACAGAGGACAAAAGCATAAGATGGGTGGTAGGATCGATTGAGTTAGGGAGTTCCGGAGTGGTAGACGATGCTGCATACGGCACAATGCGCATCATCAGCGTCACTCCTGCATCGGGATATACCGGCGTACCGGACATCTTCAAGGACGGTGAGCCGTTCAAGCGCGGAGACACTCTTACAGTGACCGGGGACGCTACGTTCACTACTTCCAATCACTATCTGGAGCCGAGCAAAAGCAAAGTGCCTGGGCTTGCGATAGTTGCCGTGATCGCGCTGATCCTGTTAGGCATATTGGTCGCGACCCTCATCATTAAGAACAAGAAAGCCGAGGCCAAATGATTCAGAGCTTATGAAACTCTTTCATTGATCTTACTTCGAAACTCTGTTCTTTAGCGACCTTTATGGCGCCGACGGCTGCGTCTGCGCCCTGTATGGTCGTAAGGAACGGTATCTCAAGTTCGACCGCAAGCCTTCTTGTCTTGTGTCCGTCCCTTACGGGCCCTGACATCTGAGACGGGGTGTTGATGATCAGATTGATCTTGCCTTCCCTCATCAGGCCTATTGCGTTGGGTTTCATATTGTCGTCTATTTTGAAGACGGTTGTTGTCTCCACTCCGTTCTCCCTGAGATACGTGGACGTGCCTTTCGTGGCGTATATGCAGAATCCCAGCTCCAAAAGTTCTTTGGCAACCGGGAGTACCCTCTTTTTATCGGCATTGTTGACCGTTATGTAAACGCCGCCTCCGGTGGGCAGTTTGTTGCCGGCGGCAACAAGGGCCTTATAGCAGGCGATATCGAAGTCCTGATCGATGCCCATCACCTCACCGGTGCTTTTCATCTCAGGCGTGAGTATGGAATCGACGCCCGGCAGTTTCAGGAAGGGGAACACAGAAGCTTTGATGGCATAATGATCTATCTCTTTGTATTCCGACAGCCCGAAGTCTTTCAGGGTCTTTCCGAGCATGATCTTTGTGGCTACTTTCGCCAGCGGTATCCCGGTCGCTTTGGAAATGAACGGGATCGTACGCGATGCCCTGGGGTTCGCTTCTATCATGTACACTTCGTTGTCTTTGACAGCGAGCTGGATGTTCAGAAGCCCTTTCACCTCCAGCGCCAAGGCCACTTTGTTGCATATTTCGAGAACCTCGCTGACAGTGTTTTTGGATAATGTGAATGTGGGCAGCACCATCGTTGCATCTCCCGAGTGGCAGCCCGCGTATTCTATGTGCTCCATTATCCCGCCGACATATACTTCCTTGCCGTCGGAGACGATATCCACATCCAATTCGATCGCCTCCGTGAGATAATTATCGATGAGTATCGGATGGTTCCTCGATACCTTCACCGCGGTCTCAACATAGAGCTTCAGTTCTTCCGTTGAGTATACGATCTCCATCGCTCTTCCGCCTAGAACGTATGACGGCCTTACCAACACAGGATAGCCTATCGATTCCGCTATCTCTTTTGCCTCTTCGAAAGAATACCCGGTGCCTGATTCCGGCTGTTTTACTCCGAGTTTGTCCATCAGTTTGGAGAACCTTCTTCTGTCCTCCGCAACATCCATCATATCGGGGCTGGTCCCGAGTATCTTTGTCTTCGTGCCGACAAGCGCTTTCTCCAGATCCACGGCCAGATTGACGCTCGTCTGTCCGCCGTATTGGACGATCACGCCGTCGATCTCTTCCGCCTCGATGACGTTCAGCACATCTTCCAGTGTTATCGGGTCAAAATAGAGGCGGTCCGATATGTCGTAGTCGGTGGATACCGTCTCCGGGTTGTTGTTTATTATTACGGCGCTCACTCCCTCTTCCTGCAGGGCCATAACGCCGTGCACGCAGCAATAGTCGAACTCGATCCCTTGGCCTATCCTTATCGGCCCTCCGCCGATGATCATGACCTTCTTTCTCTTATCGTCCTTCTTTACCTCGGTGGATGTTCCGTAGGATGAATAGAAATACGGCGTCTCTGCATTGAATTCCGCCGCGCAGGTGTCCACCATCTTGTATATCGGAATTATGCCGTGCGAGACCCTTTCCTTCCTTATCTCCAGCTCCTGCCTGCAGGTCAGTTCCGCTATCTTCTCGTCGGAGAATCCCATGTATTTTGCTTCTTTCAGAAGCTCGCTGGTCAGCGGTCCGCTTCTGATCCTGTTCTCCATCTCAACGATGTTCCTTATTTTTTTGACAAAGAACACGTCCCATTTCGTAATGTCCGCGATCTTCTCCGGGGTCCATCCTTTTCTGAGCGCGTCCCCTATTGCGAATATGCGCTTATCTGTGGCGCGGACAAGCTCTTCGGCGATCTCTGCATCTGTGAAGTTCATGCTGTCGAGGCCTTTGACCCCTATCTCCAGGGACCTCAGTCCCTTCATGATCGCCTCTTCGAATGTGCGGCCGATGGACATTATCTCGCCGGTGCTCTTCATCTGCGTTCCTAAGTGTCTGTCGACCGTGCGGAATTTATCAAACGGCCAGCGCGGGATCTTTACCACAACGTAGTCTATTGCCGGCTCGAAGGCGGCGTAGGTGGTGCCGGTTATCCTGTTCGGTATCTCATCCAGCGTGTATCCCACCGCGATCTTCGTCGCCACCCTCGCTATTGGATATCCGGTCGCTTTTGATGCCAGCGCGGATGATCTTGAGACACGCGGATTGACCTCTATCAGTCTGTAATCTCCGTTCTCCGGGTTAAAAGCGAACTGAACGTTGCACCCGCCCTCGATGTTCAGAGCCTTTATGACCTTCAGCGAGGAGGTCCTGAGCCTTTGATGGTCTTTATCCGACAAAGTCAGGCACGGAGCGCACACTATGCTTTCCCCCGTGTGTATGCCCATCGCGTCGAGGTTCTCTATATTACATATTATTATGCAATTGTCCTTGGAGTCTCTCATGACCTCATACTCATACTCTTTCCATCCGAGGACGCTCTCTTCTATCAGCACCTGATGTATGCGGGAGTATGCAAGGCCTCTTGCGCATATGTCTACCAGTTCCTGTTCATCGTAAGCTATTCCGCCGCCGGTTCCTCCGAGTGTGTATGCAGGCCTGATGAGAACGGGATATTTCCCGATCATCTTCACCGCCTCGATGGCCTCCGGTATCGAAGTGACGCTTCTGCTGAGAGGTACAGGCTCCCCGATTCTTTCCATGGTCTCTTTGAAAAGTTCGCGGTCTTCCGACATGGCGATGGCGTCAGGCTGAGTGCCGAGCAGCGATACTCCCAGTCTTTCCAATTCTCCGCTTTCGGCAAGCTCGGAACATATGTTCAGGGCGGTCTGCCCGCCCATTCCGGAAAGTACGCCGTCCACGCCCTCTTTCTCGATGATCTTTATGATAAGCGGTACCTGAAGCGGTTCGATGTAGACGCTGTCTGCGGTTTCCGGATCGGTCTGTATCGTGGCCGGATTGGAGTTGACAAGCACGGTCGTATAACCTTCTTCTTTCAGCGACCGGCATGCCTGAGTCCCTGAGAAATCAAACTCCGCCGCCTGTCCTATGATGATGGGGCCGGAGCCTATCACCATGAGCTTTTTGTAATCTTTTCTCATTTGCATCCCCCCTTCGCCGCTTTTGCGAATTCATCGAAGAGGAAAGATGTGTCCCACGGTCCGGGAGATGCCTCCGGATGATATTGGGATGTGAACAGCGGGAGGTTTTTGTGTTTCAGCCCTTCCACGGTGCCGTCGTTGACGTTTACCTGGTTTACGATCAGGTCATTCCCTTCCAGACTGTTCTCGTCGACAGCGAACCCATGGTTCTGGGAAGTTATGAACACCTTGCCGTTGTATTTCACCGGCTGGTTGCTTCCGCGGTGTCCGAATTTCATCTTGTATGTCTTTCCGCCCATCGCGACCCCGACTATCTGGCTTCCCAGGCATATGCCGAACATGGGCATTTGCACGGAAAGGTCCGCAACCGTCCTTGCCGTTGTCCTGAGTATCTCCGGGTGCGACGGATCTCCGGGGCCGTTCGAAAGGAGGACCCCTTTGATTTTATGGTCGACCATCACATCTGCGGGGGTGTCGTATGGGAACACGATGACATTGAACCTTTGAGACAGATCTCTTATTATCCCGCTTTTCTCTCCGCAGTCGAGCAGACCTACGTAGTACTCTTTTCCGAAATCGTATCTTTCTATCTGCTTTGACGAAACTTCTTCCACCAGATTGCTTTCCGAAGGAGAAGGCATGCGCTGAAGTTTTTTGATCAGGTCCTCTATTCCCTCTTTATCTTCCGTGATGGCGCCTTTGAATGTTCCTTTTGTCCTTATCCTGATCACAAGATCCCTTGTATCGATTCCCGATATCCCGGGGACCTTATGGTGCTTCAGGAAGTCATCGATGGTGCGCCCGCCGTACATCGGCGACGGCTCTTTGCAGTATTCACGTACAACGAGACCTCTTGTGTGGACCTCTTCCGATTGACAATATTCATCATTTATGCCGTAGTTGCCTATCAGAGGATAGGTCATGACAAGGATCTGACCTCTGAAGGATGGATCTGTAAGACTTTCCTGATATCCCGACATTCCGGTAGAAAAAACAACCTCGCCCGTTGCCGGCGCCCTGTGCCCGAAGGGTTCTCCCTCGAATACGCTTCCGTCCTCGAGTACCAAATAACTTTTCGCCATCGAGAATTAATCAGAGTTGCAAACCGTATTTAATAGCTTGGGATATGTTATAACACCCTCAATCCTCTGTTGTCCGATACCAGACAAACAACCCGATTTTGAACGAAATAGGGATAAAGACGAAGCCCCTTAGGATGGTCATGCGGATCCTCGAAAGAGATATCAACGGCGGGAACGTGAGAATACTGCTGGAGGCTGACGAAGACGTCTGGCATCTTTTCAACGTTCTTACGGTGGGGGATCTGGTCACCGCTTCGACCACAAGAAGGGAAGAAAAACAGGCAGACAAACTGAGGGCGGAGAGAGCGGAAAAGAAACGGATGACCCTCGGCATAAGGATGGAGAAGATAGAATTCTCCGAGGACGACATCCGGCTGAGGGTCCTCGGGACCATCGAGACCGGACCGCAGGATATCGGCCAGCACCATGCTCTTATTTTCGAGACGGGGGACAATCTTCTCATCACAAAAACAAAATGGAAGGATTCGCAGCTGGACAGGCTGGACAGGGCCGTCAGGGATTCCAGGAAACCGAAGATATTGTTCATCTCTCTTGACCAGGATGACGCAACGATAGCTGTGTTAAGACAGTTCGGATTGAAAGAGGTCGCAAGCATCAGATCGATGAGGTCCGGAAAGCAATACGAAGAGAGGTCCAAAGAGGACAGTTACCATTCGGAGATCATCTCTAAAGTTGAGCCTTTTATCGCGGAGAACATGCCGATAGTTCTCCTCGGCCCCGGCTTTGAGAAGGAGTCCCTTGCCGAAGAGCTCAAGAGCAAAGGTTACAGAGGAATGCACGTGCACCACACTGGCCAATCGGGGATGGCGGGGGTCAACGAGGTCATCAAGACCGGAATGGGCGCCAGCATTCTGAGGGAATCCTCCGTGGGAATAGAGATGGAGGCTGTGGAGAAGCTTATGGCGGAGATCGGAAAGGACGGACTCGCCACTTACGGCCCGAAAGAAATAAAGAACGCCGCCAACGCAGGTGCGGTGGATACCCTCCTTATTCTGGATTCCGCATTAAGAGAAGAGGACCTGGACGGCCTCATCAGAACGGTGGAGGCCCAACAGGGGAAGGTCCTTGTGGTGTCGGGGCAGCACGACGCCGGGAGAGAACTTTCCGCGCTCGGCGGTATGGGGGCATTGCTTAGGTATAAGCAACAATAATCTTTTTTTCTATAGATATCATCATATATATTTTAAGGAACCATTAGAAAGTTTTTAATTGTCATCATACACTCACCTACTTTGCAGCTGACAACAACCAGATGTTTTCTAGAGATAGGTCTCAAGGGGAGTTGAGAAAGATGAAAACAGCAGATGAGGTTTACGAGATACTGAATAAACATGATGTGTGCATTTGTGACACCACACTCAGAGACGGGGAACAAGCGGCAGAGATCGTATTCTCAAATGTAGAGAAATATAGGATCGCCCAGCTTTTGGACGATGCAGGCGTTCAGCAGATAGAGGCGGGCATTCCGGCAATGGGCTCTGACGAGAAAAGAGCGGTGAAACACATAGCGCAAATGAAGCTCAATGCATCCATACTCGGATGGAACCGCGCAAACATGGAGGACGTGAAAACCAGCCTGGCCTGCGACGTTGACTCCGTTGCCATTTCGATGTCTTCGTCGGATATCCATATAGAACACAAGCTCAAGAAAAGCAGAGAATGGGTCCTTGAACAGATAGATCAGTGCGTATCATACGCCAAATCCCACGGACTGTATATCTCATGCAACGCAGAGGATGCTTCCAGAGCCGACTTGGACTTCCTGCTCCTGTTCGCACAGACCGCCAAGGATGCGGGTGCCGACAGGCTAAGATATTGCGACACCATCGGAAGAGAAGACCCTTTCACATGCGCGGAAAGAGTTGAAAAAATAATCAAGGAGGTCGGAATAGAGGTGGAAATGCACACTCACAACGACTTCGGCATGGCTACCGCCAACAGCATGGCGGGGATCAGATCGGGCGCGAGATTCCTGAGCACAACGGTCTTGGGCATAGGCGAAAGAGCAGGCAACACCCCTCTTGAGGAAGCCGTCATGGCATGCAAGCATATTTTCAATAAAAGCACCGGCATAGACCCGCTGAAACTTAAGCCGCTGGCGGAGTTCGTATCAGTGGCGGCCAGAAGAAGCATAAGCGTCTCAAAGCCCTTCCTTGGAGCGAATTGCTTTGCGCATGAGGCCGGTATCCACGCAGACGGCATAATAAAAGATGCCAAGAACTACGAACCGTATGACCCGAGCGAGGTCGGCCTTGAAAGGAGGATAGTGATAGGCAAGCACTCCGGAAGGAACACCATCATTACAGACCTGTCTCACAGAGGCATCAAGCTCTCCGATCAAGAAGCGATAGATCTTTTGGAGAGGGTAAGGAAAGCTGCGGTCAAACTGCACAGATGCATATCCTCTGAGGAACTGTACTCTATGTACAAGGACATGCTTGACGGCGAAGACCCCTTCGACGATTAAACAGCTTACAAATCAGTGCTGGATCTGCTTCTGAATGCATAGATCAGCACTATTACCCCTATTCCGACTATCATTGCGATTATGTGCTCTATAAGCCCAACGCTGCTCGGTACCAATATCAGTATGGCAAATGCGAATACGATCACAAGCACCCAGTTGTTCACCCTCACGAATGCTTTGTGGAACTTTATGATCCTTTTCTGAAGGTTGCCTTCCCCTCTCTCCGCCGCCCTTCTTTCAGAATCGATAAGCACTTTCTCAACGAACTTAAGGTGTTTCACCAGGCTGTACAGCGGAATGGCAATGGCCACGAAGTTTATCGCAAGCACTATGGTGTCGCATATTGAGCGCGATATCCCTCCGCCCGTGTTGTCGTAAATGAAATCCGCTATACCGGACGCAAATACGAAGAACACGATCTCTATCAAAAACAACAAGAGGACTATCACATATGCGAGGACCGCCCTCTCTTTGAATCTGGATGATGTGGATTTTGATGACAGCGCTATCTTCGAATAGTGATTTTCCCTTATGGACTCCGCTTTATGCAATGTGCTGATAAGGAATTTGGGAGAATTGTTGTAGATAAAGTCGCATATTTTCCCAGAGCGGCTGGTAAAGACCGGCAGGTCCACCATTGACACCAGCGCCGCACTTACCACAGATGTGTAGAAGGACTCGGTCAATACTCCTGCATCCAGCCCTGCTTTCGCTATTATGAATGCGAACTCTCCCATGACCACCAGGCTTACGGAGGACATGAATCCTATGCGCATAGGCCTATTGCCTATGAAGTAAGCAAAGAGAACGGTTCCGGTCTTCAGCACTGCATATACTGCAAACATCAGGAGCATCAGGACCAGATTATCGATGAGCCCCTGCGGAGATATCTCCAAGCCTACCGAAATGAAGAACATCGCCATGAAAATATCTTTCATCGGCGTTATGTCGTGCTCTATCGTACTCTGTGAGGAGGCTTGGGATACGACCACCCCCATAAGGAACGCGCCAATTGCCATGGACATTCCTATCCACACCGACATCAGGGCCATCGCAAAACTCAATCCCACCGATGTCACCAACAGGATCTCGTTCGGCATCTTTGCCGCGATCCAATCCAGTGCGCGGGGAACAAAGAGGATACCAATGGATACTGCCGCGATCATGAATAAAAGTATGATCATGACCATCCAGACAAGAGACTCCAGCTCCATCGCGCTCCCTGTCAGCAACGGAGATGCCATGGACAGTATCACGACCTGCGCAACATCTTCCACGACTGTGATGAGAACTATGGTCTCGATGTCTTCTTTTGAAAGCTTTCCCTGATCTTTCAGGACAGTTGTCACCACTGCGGTGCTTGACCCTGAGATTATCGCCCCAAAAAGGATCGATGTGATGGGGTCCCACCCCATGAAGAGCCCGAAAATGTATCCTCCGCTGACCATCAGAGGTATCTGTATAAGGGCGACCATGACGGCAAATGCTCCGGCTTTCTTCAGTTTCTTAAGATTGAGCTCCATGCCGATGCAGAACATGAGCAGGACCAATCCCATCGATGAAAGAATGCTTATGATACTTTCCGTTTCCGCGGACTCGCCTACCCAATAGTTTGCTAGGATTATTCCTGCAACGAGATATCCGATAATGGCGGGCATCCTCAGTTTCTTGAAAATGACAGAACATATCCCCGCTACAAGCAGCAGGAACGTCATGTTCAAAAGAAACGTCGCTTCATCCAATAATCCACCCAAATCCGTATACTCTTATA
>JAIRQG010000019.1 GCA_031256615.1 Candidatus Methanoplasma sp.
GGCCGAGATCGATGTTCTTTTCCGGAAGTACCGTGCGGAGCGCGGTCTGTATGGATTTGAGATATGTCGTTGAGTTGGGGACATCGTACTGATCCAAAGCGGTCATGATCCCTTTGGCATCCTTTTCGCTGAACCCTCTGGCCAAAAGCGACTTCTCGGAAAGGTCTTCGACAGAGGTCGCTTTTTTCATTTTGTTCAGTCTGTCCCAGGTGGATCTTGCGGCCTCAAGTATCCATTGAGCTCTTATCTCTTCGGTTATCTTCACAATGGATTCCGGCCTTATGGAAACGAACACTCTTTCCTCATCCGTTGTGTATGTCCTTACTTTTCCGACAACAGCTATGAAAGCAGGCGCGTCCAGGTCGGCCATCGCCGCCGCGGCCTCCGGCTGGTATCTTCCTACATTGATGAAGAAGTTCCCGGATGCAAGGTCCTGTATCCTGCCGCGCCACATGGGCTCGTCCTCGGTCCCGACATTCTCTTTTTCTGTCAGGACCCCTGCGATGAGCACTCTGTTTATCATTGCGCCGAGCCTCGTCACCAAATAGGACGGGGACTTTTCGTCGTCTCCTTTGATCTCATAGGTCGCAGAGTTCAGCTCCGATGAGAAGACCCTCCATGCTGTCTCCCTTACGTTCATAGGGCCGCCTCCACTTCTTTATAGAGTTTCTCGGCCTCGGCAATGGTGTTGACAGGTTCTATCTTCGCGCTGCTGACTATCATCATCGGACCGTAGTCATCGCTTAGGACATTCCCTGTTATGGTCATCTTTCTCATGATTATCAGTCCGGCCATCTCCCTTGACACTACTTCCGAGTTCCCTCTTGCTTTTGCCAATCCTTCTGCGGCAGCAAGGGTTATCCCAGTAAGCCTCTCTGTGTCCTGACGGTTCACTACGGCGCTTATTGCCCCCGTGCCGTCGTCAAGTATCAGTTTCATCCTGAGATCGGTGATAGGTTCCACTTTTCCGTGGGTGGTGCATTCTCCGTTGAGCACCGATCTGTTGCACTCAGGGCACCTCCAAATGAGGCCGCTCCCGGCTCTGAGGTCGACGACCGTCCCTGTTACGGAGATGTCAAGGCCTCCGCCGACCGC
The DNA here is from genome assembly GCA_031256615.1 of Candidatus Methanoplasma sp. Lineage (GTDB taxonomy): Archaea > Thermoplasmatota > Thermoplasmata > Methanomassiliicoccales > Methanomethylophilaceae > Methanoplasma. The sequence continues at coordinate 1,096 of JAIRQG010000019.1, forward strand.
GATTATGTCGGCAATGGTCTTCTTTGAGACTGAGATGTCTATTTCACCGAACGAATCATCAACCCTGCTGACCTCGCATTTGTCTCCGAGGTTCAGCTGCGGTATTCCTTTCCAAGCGCGTATGTAAGCGCTTTTGACACAGATGGTCTCCCCTTCTTTGAGGCCGTAGTCGTTCCAAGCTGAGAACTGGATCTTGCCTGAATCGTCGGCTATTATTCCAGAATATACGATCCTTGGCTCTCCTTTCACGGTGATGTTCCTCTGTTCGACCGACATTATGCGGCCGATAACGGTCACGTCCCCCATCCCGTCTTTGATGTTCCCGATCTTCATCTCCGTTGATTCTGCGGTTATGGTACGCTCGGGAACATCGACGCGGACCCCATCGGTCTTCTCTACTTTGCCGCGAGAGCCGAGATTCACCTGCACGCGTTCGTTCCACAGCTTTGTGTATGCATTCTTGAAAAGATAGACCGCTCCCTTCTCCAGTTCCACGCTCTCCCCCTCCCAGATGGTGAACGGCGCAGTGCCGGTCTCATCACCGAGTATCCCTGAGATTATGGTCTTCGGGGCCCCTCTGACGGTTATCTGTTTTTTATCTACGAAAACGGCCTTTGCCGTAACATCGACATTCATCTCCTTGCCTGTCAGTTCATTTATCTTCTTGATCAGTGTGTCCGCAGCCACGAAAGACGAGGGGGCGTCGGCCCCGTACTTTCTCTTGATCCCCCTTTTTGCTGCTTCCGGAGTGACGCGATATTCATTGAGGTATGTGTTCAGTTCTTTTTTCAGCTGGGCATCGTCGATCTTTCCGTCCAGTTCTTTCTTTAGTTCTTCAAAATGGAGATGCAGTTCTTCTTCGTTCATTGTATCGGCCTCTTTGTTTTCCTTTGAGGTAATCCATAGTACACATTGTATGGTATAAAAGGTATCACAGGGGGTATCCGAAACTGCAGAATCGGAGGACACATTCTGTTTCGGCGGGCGGACCGGGAAGCGTTAAAAAGCATGCGCCTGAACGTCCGCGATATAGCAATATTTAAAAATACAATTGCAATAAGTGGATATGGTCCCCAAGAAGAGGATAAAAGAAATCCTTGATGGATACGATACCAGCAAAATTACCATTGCAACGCTGTGTTCACATTCATCATTACAGATTTTTCACGGAGCACGCAAGATGGGCTTCAGGACATTGGGACTGACCACGAAAGACAACACAAGACACTATGACGCATTCCCGTTGGCAAAGCCGGATGAGATAATAAAGTACTCCGACTTCGATGAGATGATCGAGCGGAGCAGCGAGCTTATTGACAAGAACACCGTGATAATTCCCCACGGGTCCTTCGTGGAATATATGGGAACACAAAGGTTCGAGGAGTACGAGGTGCCGGCTTACGGCAACAGAGCGGTCCTTCAGTGGGAATCTAACAGAGAGAGGCAGAGGACATGGCTCACCACAGCCGGCGTACCGATGCCCAGGCTGATCACCGATGCTAGGGAGATCAATGAAGCGGTCATGGTAAAATACCACGGAGCGAAAGGTGGCCGCGGATTCTTCATCGCCAAGGATTATCCGGATTTCAAGATGTCAATCGACAACTCCCAGCCGTACACGATACAGGAGTACTGCATGGGAACCAGATACTACCTCCACTACTTCTACGACCCGCTGAAGAAGGACGGTTACATGTGCAAGCAGGGAGGTTCGCTGGAACTCTTATCGATAGACCGCAGGGACGAGAGCAACATCGATGAGATGTACAAGCTCGGATCGATAGAGGACGCGAAGAGACGCGGGCTTTACCCCTCGTTCGTGGTCACAGGCAACACGCCGGTGGTGATAAGGGAATCTCTGTTACCCAAAGCGTTCGAGATGGGGGAGAACGTCATCAACCGCTCATATGATCTGTTCGGCGGGCTGTGGGGTCCGTTCTGCCTCGAGACCGTGGTGACAGACAAACTGGAGTTCAAGGTGTTCGAGATATCGACGCGCATTGTCGCAGGAACCAACCCGTTCATCTCGGGATCCCCGTACGCAGACCTGATATATCCGGGACTGAGCACCGGCGGAAGAATGGCGATGGGGATAAGGGACGCTGCGGCAGCGGGCAATCTCAGGACCCTTATGAGCTGACCGCGACAATAAAGAACGATAAAGGATAATATAGTTAAAGTCACTGAGGGTCTTCGATGGCGGAAAAAAGGATTGATGAGTTTCAAGAACCCGAAATCGCTGTACCCAAAGAGAGGGTAACGATGGCGGCAAAAAGGCTTGCCGGAGTCCCCGCATCGGGGACAGTGGCACTATCCAATCTTGTAAGCCATATGAAATCCACGGGCATAGACATCGTTTCTTTTTCGATGGGAGAGCCGGACTTCGTGACCCCCGACAACATCATAGAGGCATGCAAAGCATCGCTCGATGCGGGATTCACACATTATACTCCCTCCGCCGGCATACCGGCGCTGAGGAAGGCCGTGGCATCCAAAGCATTCTCGGACAACAAGATACACTGCACCGCAAAGAACATACTGATCACTCCCTGCAAACATGCGATATTCATGTCTGCGATGGCGTTCCTTGATCCCGGTGACGAGGTCATACTGCCGGACCCGAGCTGGGTCTCGTATGAAGCGTGCATAAGGCTCGCCGGTGCCAAACCTGTATACATCCCGACAAAATTCGATGACAACTTCATCGTCGATCCCAGTATAATCTCTGCGGCGATCACTCCCAAAACAAAGATGATCGTGCTGAACTCTCCCTCAAACCCCACCGGCAGCGTAATGCCGTGCGAGACGATAAAAGAGATAGCCAGGATCGCGATCGAGAACAATCTGATGGTGCTTTCCGATGAGATATATGAAAGCATAATCTATGAGGGAAATCACCACTCTATCGCCGCTGTGCCCGATATGTTCGACAGGACCATCACGATATCCGGTCTTTCAAAGACCTATGCAATGACGGGATGGAGACTCGGGTGGGCAATTGCATCCGAGAAGAACATAAAAGAACTGGACAAACTCCAGACTCACTCCATCTCATGCTGCGTGTCTTTCACGCAGCCGGCCGCAGTCGAGGCCATAACCGGATCTCAGGGAAAGAAGGACGACATGGTCAAGGAGTTCAAGAAACGCCGCGATCTGGCGGTCGATCTCATCAGGGACATCAGAGGCCTTGACGTAAACGTTCCTAAAGGAGCATTCTACTTATTCCCGAGATACAGCTCGAAGGTTAAATCCGAGGTCTTATGCACGAAGATGCTCGAAGAGGCGCATGTAGCCGTGACTCCCGGATCGGCATTCGGGCCGTGCGGCGAAGGATTCTTCAGACTGTCGTATGCTGCAAGCGAGGAACAGATAACGGAAGGGCTGTCGAGGATCAAGAAGTTCATGCTTACCCTTTGACCGCGCAGGCATGTGCGTTGTAATAAATATAGGCTAGCAGATGACGACCCAATATCGCACCGAGGAATTATGTTGAGCAGGAAACTTTTCACAGTAGGGCCGGTGAACGTTGAGCAAGAAGTTCTTCAGGCAATGACCAAACCGATGATAACGCACAGATCAAAAGAATACAAAGCGCTGCATCAGGCGATCATCGAAAAGATGAAAAAGGCGCTGGATACCGATATGGACATCCTGATGGTAAGCGGTTCGGCATCGGTGTTCCTGGAAGGGATGATCAGGAACGGAGTGAGGTCGAAGACCCTGGGGCTGACAAACGGATCATTCGGGGACAGGACCATAGAGATAGCCGAACTTAACGGTAAGACAGTTGAGAAAGTGCGGGCGGATTGGGGCAAAGCGATCCGCGCCGCCCACATCAAAGGAAAGGTCAAAACTGATATCGAGGCAGTTCACTGGGTGAGCAACGAATCCTCAACAGGGGTGCTCAGCGACTCCATCGAGATCGCCGAAGAGGTAAGATCGCAGAATCAGGACTCCCTTATCTTCGTTGATGCAGTGACATCGGCGTTCGCGGTGGACCTGAACCTAAAGGTGCTTGACGCAGATGCAGTTGTGTTCGGCACGCAGAAAGCATTGGCGCTCCCTCCGGGCCTGGCAATGATGGCGGTCTCGGAAAAATTACTGAAAAAGGCAAAGACCGTACCGGACAGAGGGTTCTACACAGACCTTCTGAAGGTAAAGAAACAGAATGACGATAACTATGCGCTCACGACGCCGCCGGTCTCATTGATGTACGCACTGGATTTCCAGCTGGACCGTATGCTGTCCGAAGGGATGCAGGCAAGGTACAGAAGGCACAAGGAGATGGCAGACATCGTCGAAGAATGGGCAGGCAGAAAACTTCACGGAACGTTCCCGGAAAAGGGATTCCGTTCCAATACGATAAGCGTCCTCAACCGCGGGGGCCTAGAGTTCGATAAATTCCATTCGTCCCTGAAATCAAAAGGATACGAGATTTCCAATGGCTACGGGGATGTCAAAGAGAAGACTTTTAGAATAGGACACATGGGAGACACAACGCCCGCAGGCGTGAAGCAGCTGCTCTCAGTCATGGATGAGATATTGGAGGAAAAAACATGACCGCCAGAATATTGGTATCAGACTCTCTGGACGAGGAAGGTCTGAACATACTGAAGGGATCAGGCTTCCCGGTGGATGAGAAGGTCGACCTCAGCGAAGACCAGATCTGCGAGATCATTGGCGAGTATGACTGTCTGATCATAAGATCGGGCACCAAGGTCACCAAGAAAGTAATAGACGCCGGTAAGAAGCTGAGAGTGATAGGAAGGGCAGGAGTAGGCGTTGACAACGTGGATATCCCCTACGCCACAGAAAAGGGGATCCTGATAATGAATACGCCCGCCGCGAACATTGTCTCTGCTGCGGAACACTCTTGCGCGATGCTGCTGGCACTTGCAAGGAATATACCATTTGCCCATATCTCCATGCACAAAGGAGAATGGAAGAGATCCAAATACACAGGCGTAGAACTTAATGGAAAGATCCTCGGGATAGTGGGAGTGGGACGCGTCGGCGGCGAGGTCGCCAGAAGGCTGAAAGCGTTCAATATGACCATGATCGGTTACGATCCGTATCTTCCCAAGGAGGTAGCTGACGATATCGGCGTGAGGCTCACGACCTTTGAAGAAGTTATACAGACGGCCGACTTCATGACGATCCACACCCCACTTCTTCCGGAAACGAAGAACATGATAAGCATGCCTCAGTTCAAGATGATGAAACCCAATGTCCGCATCGCGAACGTGGCGAGAGGCGGCATTGTCAACGAGACCGATCTCTACACCGCACTGAAGGAGAAGGTGATCGCGGGCGCCGCTTTCGATGTATGGTGCAACGAACCTCTCGAAGAGTGCGACAAGAAGCTGCTGGAGCTTGATAATCTGATAACAACTCCGCACCTAGGAGCAAGCACCGTGGAGGCGCAGGAGAGGGTGGCGGTGGAGGTCGCGGTGGCGGCAGTGAAATACCTGAAGGACGGGGAGATCACCAACGCCATCAATGCGCCGCGCGGCAAGATGGATCCGGAAACAGAGGTTTACGTCCCGCTCGCCGAGCGCATGGGAGTGCTCGCCCAACAGATCTGCGGCAGCAATCCGATCGACGAGCTGGAGATAACATACTGCGGCGAACTTGCCGGAAAACAGACCAAAATGCTTACGGTATCTGCGGTGATCGGCATACTGAGGAACATCGTCGGCAGAGACAATGCGAATCTCATCAACGCGCTGCCGATAGCCAAGCAGAAAGGGATAACAATAAAGGAATCTTCCACTGGAAAATCGGCCGACTACTCAAATATGATCGAGGTCAAAGTGGTATCCAAAGGAAAGAAGACGGCCATCAGAGGAACGGTTTTCGGCGACCTGCCTAGACTTGTCGGGTACGACGAATTCACATTCGACGCGCCGATGAGCGGCGATATGATCCTCGTATCGTACAAGGACTCTCCCGGCATAATAGGGGCTGTCGGAACGGTTTGCGGTAACAATAACATCAATATAGCGCAGATGTCGGTAGGCAGATACAAATCGGATGCACTGATGGTAATGACCGTGGATCAGCAGGTCTCGCCGCAGGTTCTGAAGAAGATCGCCGAAGTCTCCGGCACAAGCGATGTCAAATTCGCGGACCTTGTGGATGACTGAGGTGTTGTTATGGATGATACGGTAACGGTCGAGAAACTTACCTTGGCGATAAAGAACAGCATTGATAAGAATGACAAGAACATGGAGATGGAAGAGGAACAGGCGCACATGCTTGCGAGACACGTCCTCAATTTCTTTGGGTACTCGGACAGGATAATCGATAATATCCTGGAACCGGAGGACAGGGATGCATTCTATATGCTGGAGGATGCGGGCCTTCTTACGACGGAAAGAGAAGAGACGACCCTCTACGACGGAAGGGAGTGGAGGATACACTACTGGCTCTTCAGAAGGGACAGGATAGTGGAGATGATGGAGTCTGGCCCCGTCAGGGTATCGGAGGAGGCTGACAGCGAGTCGGCCATATACGACGAGCTCCCGGACGACATCTGGCGCAGAAGCGAGTGATGAACGAACTCCCGGAAGGACCCGACATCTTTCCCTACGATTACATAGGGGATCAAAAAAAGATAACGGGTCTGATCAGAGAGACGGCGGAGAACGGCGTCTCTGCGGTGATCGAATCCGGGACCGGAACGGGCAAGACCGTTGTCTCGATGACCGGTGCTTTGCAGGCCGTCCTCGGGACAGATAAGAAGATCATCTATCTTACAAGGACCAAGTCACAACAGAAGCAGATCGTTCAGGAAGCCAAGTCCATATCGAAGAAAACACCGATCGTCTGCATCGGAGTCCAGGGCAGAAACGTGAGCAACTGTCCGATCATGTTCCAAGACCCGGATAATATGACCGGCACTTCCGAGGAGCTCTCAAGGCTGTGTTCCGAATACAAGAAGGACGACGGCACCGGAAGGCCCTGCAGATATTATGAGAATATAGGAAAGACGGACATCCAGAGCATCCTGGGCTTTATAAGGGATGCTCACCCCGAACCGGAAAAGTTCGCCCAATACTGTCTCGGGAAGGAGCTGTGTCCCTATGAGACCGTGAAACATATGATACAATATGCGGACATCGTTGCCGCGCCCTACTCTTTCATATTCATGCCGCACATCCGCGACAGGTTCCTTGAATGGGCAGGCATCCCGTTGTCGAAGATGGTGATGATCGTCGACGAGGCCCACAATCTTCCCGATTATCTCAGAGAAGTGATGACCCTGGAATACAGCATGAAAGCGATGGCTCTCGCGGAGAAGGAAGCCCTAGAATGGAATGATCCGGAGATCCATGCCGGCCTTTCGGTAACGGATATCATCGCTGTGCTGAGGGAATGCATGGGCGAAGCGCTTTCTCAGTATCTCACGGGCGACGACGGCATGATACCGTCGACTTTCCTTCAGGACGAGCTCATGGACAGGCTTAGAATGTCGTCGCATTCTCTGAACATAATATACAAAGGTCTTATCGACCAGGGAGAGATGATCGCCGACATCAAAAAAGCAAGGAAGAAACTCCCAAGGTCATATGTCCTGTCAATGGGAAGATTCCTCTCTGCCTGGAACACAACAGACGAAGAAACGAACATATTTCTGATCATGGGAGGAGAGAACCCCAAGTTCCAGGCATACTGTCTGGATCCGAGAGCAGCGGCCGAACCGCTGAGGTCGTGCTGGGCATCGGTGCATATGTCAGGGACCCTGGCGCCTCTTTCCGATTATACCGAGGAGTTGGGCCTTCAGGAAACGACGGAGTGCGTGTTCCCCTCCCCATTCCCGCCAGAGAACCTGAAGAAAGTGTATGTCGGCGACGTTTCCACAAAATTCGACGAGTTCAACAACATCCCGGAAGTGTATGAAAGGATGAAGGGCCATATCGTTTCTCTTGTAAGGAGCGTCAACAGGAACACCGCCGTGTTCTTTCCTTCGTATGCGGTAATGGAAAGGTTCCTTAAGGACGACATAAGGAAAGAGATGGGAAAAGGCCTTTTCATAGAAAGGAAAGGAATGACCCAGCCTGAACTGATGGAAGAGGTGTCCCAGTTCAAACTTTCGGAGGGAAGTGTCCTTTTCGCGATCACAGGCGGAAGGATAAGCGAAGGGCTGGACTTTCCGGACAAGGATATGGAGATGGCGATACTGGTAGGTATACCCTATCCGAAACCGACGGCCAAGCAGGAAGCTCTGCGCAGATATTACGACATGAGGTTCGGCAACGGCTGGGAGCATTCATCGAAGATACCTGCGATGAGAAAGATGAGGCAGGCGATAGGAAGACTCATAAGATCAGGCACAGACAGGGGCGCAGCGGTCATACTTGACCGCAGGACCTTCAATCTGGAAGACATAAAAGCGGAGCCATCGGATGATCCCTGCGGAGATGTGGCTGAATTCTTCAAAAATGAGCAAAGATAATAAAGGCGTCAGCATTGAGGGTTTTTATGGAAATAGCCGTGGATGACGACGTCAAAAGATTGATATTGTCTGATGGCCGCGATTACAGGATATGCACTTCCTGTACCGGCCCAGCTTTAGTACCTACCACAGTGAAAGGCCCTAAAGAATCGGACATAAAGATACCGATCGGAGACAACACGCTCTATATCTCAATTGTCCAGGCAAGATATATCAGAAGAGTGACACTTGACATGGCATACAGCAGCGATGAGATCGACGCCTGTTATGTGTTCAGGTGAATCAGGATAATCTTATCGTATTGTCCGCAGCATCCTTCGCAAGCCCGTCAAGATCCGATGACTCGTCGAATTTCCTCATCTTCTTCACGTCGGCTTCTGTAATGGGTTTGGAGGGAACGACCGAACACCCGTTGGAGCGGATGATCGATATCTCGTACGTTCCGATCTCTTTTGCTATCGCTTCGATCTCTATCTTATCGAAGCCGATGAGAGGCCTTACCACAGGGATCGTAAGGCCGCTGCTTACGTATCTCAGATTTTTAAGTGTCTGCGATGCCACCTGTCCCAAAGAATCTCCCATGACAATCCCGCCGAAGCCGAGCCTGCCTGCAGTTTCCTGAGCGGATCTGAGCATCGTCCTTTTGCAGAGGACGCATTGATAGTTGCTGTCGCACGTCCTTGATATCTTTTCCTGGGATGCCCCGTGGGGCGCGGAGTAAAGCGGAAGTGGCGAGCCGGTAACGGACCTCAGCTGTTCCGCCAGCGATTTCACTTTCTCTATTGATAAATCATCGGCGAAAGGACGGTTATCCATATGGAGGAGAGCGACCTCCGCTCCTGCTTTATCCATAATGTAGGCGGCAACCGGAGAATCGATGCCTCCTGAGATCAGAGCGAGAAGTTTCACGTATTGTATCTCCCGAATCCGGAGTTTCCGAACGGCGGGTCTTCATACTCCTCTTCGTCATCGCTCATCATGCTGTACATAGCCTGAATGAACTCTCTGAGCCCTGCGACCTCTTCCTTAAGCGCTTTGACCTCTGCTTTCAGAGCCGTCAGTTCGTCTTTATGCATCATAATCGTACATCACCGTAATCATCGGCAAGCTTCCTAAGGAATGCGCGTTCGCACTCCGGACAGTACAGCCCCTTCCCCTTCTTGACGAGTTTGGTCTTGCACGTTCCGCAAAGCGACCTTATGACTCCAAGGTGATCATCCTTTGTCGTCAGCTGGAGGGAGGGAGAGATGCCGGTCACTTTTGCGCGTATGTAATCTCCTTTCCTCAATTCCTTCGAAACATCGTCGGTATATCCCTGAGAGATCTTGGACACATGTATCGTCGCGTAGGTCTCTCCTCCGATGCCTCTTTTCACACCTTCTTTTGCTATAACATCCGCAGTGGCCATAGTGCTTTTGATGTCTGCCACCACTGCATAGACGATGTCTCCCGGTTTCAGTATGTTGGGCGGGTTTGGAGAGATGACCCTCGCAACACACTCATTATCGTCCAGTTCCAAAATCCCTATCTGCGATGCATATATCTTCCCGTCGTTCGCAAACGTCCCGTCGGAGGCTAAATACTCCTCTTCAACTGCGACCTCGTCGCCGGGGAATACTTCGATGATGTCTGTCATTTAATCTCACCTTATGTTGACGACCACAATGTCAACGCTATGTTTCTCTTTACTGTGGAACGTGAATGTATTAGGGATGTCGTACTTATACATTTTATTATAAATTATATCCCGGCCATGTTTTTCAACGAACTCTTTGACAAAGTCTAACGTCTCCGCCATATGGAATGAGTAGACGCACTCGGCGGATTCCATGGCCTTTTTCAGGAAGTCCCTGTCAGCGCGGCGGTTCTGACAGCCGAAGGGAGGGTTCATGACCACTGTGTCGGCTCCTTCCTGTATTCCGCTGATGTCAGACACCTTGAATGAGATATCCGCGCCGATCGAGTTCATATGGGAGGTTGCAAGTTCTATCGCTTTCTGCGATATATCGTACCCAACGACAGATGCGGCGCCGAGCATCCAGGAACCGAACGAGAGCATACCGGTCCCGCACCCGAGATCCATAACCTTAAGGCCTTTGATATCTCCGCTGGCATATGCATTGAAAAGAACGTCCGCGGCGATGGACGCAGGCGTAAGATACTGTTCGAGGAAAGGATCGGGACCTTCGAACCTCGGCACTTTTTCCAGTTCAATTTCAAGGTCTTTCTTTTTCATTTACTGCTCTATGGACTTTGTTGTTAATATCATTCGTTATGTGATGGTCCTGAATCTTTTGCTGGCGCAAGCATAAATGATCACAAAGACAACAGCTGCGACAAAGACGAATGCGAACACAAAGTAGACCGTCGCCAGGAGGAAAATATAAGACAGCAACACCAGAGATATACCCATGAACGATGCGATCTCTTTTTTTTTGAATTGGGACTGACTCTGCTCCATCACCACCACCACTATGTTCAATGGAGTAAGAGGCATAATTCCTCCGAGATATCCAAGATACACTGTCAGGCCGCAGACCAGCAACAACAGTGAAACGAATAGTATCATCCATAATTCAAGTGTATTCAGGTGATCGCGGAGGAGAAGATAATATGAGATACAAACCGCAATCGTCCACAACAGGCCCATGGCAAGGGTGCCATTCAATCGTTCTTTGTATATCATGCGCTAAGCACATCAATGCGTTCAATATATATTGAAAACTTATTGCTGTGCGTTAGCTCTGAATCGTCTGCTGACGTTAACGTAAATGACCGCGGCTAAGACCGCTATGATAAAGACAGTAAAGAACGCAAAGTGGAGCGCCATAAAGAGGGCAAAATATGACAACAGTACAATGAACACTCCCATGAAGGATGTGAGCGCTTTTATGTTGTATTGAGATCGTTCCTGCTCGGTCATGGTGTTGAAACCGGCAAGGAGCATAGCCCCTCCGAGATATACCGCAAGACCGCAGACCATCAACAACAGTGAAACAAACAGCATTATCCAGATTCCGTCAAACGTGTGATCGCGGAGCAGGAAGAAGTATGTGATACAGACCGCGATCGTCCACAACAGGCCCATGGCGATGGCACCGTTCCATCGTTCTTTGTACATGCACCGAACGTATCGCTGTGCAAAATATATAATGTTCGAAGATCAAACAATGTTCAGTCTCACAGGCTCCGACTTTAGATAATTGGTTCAAGTGCCAATGTATCATACAATGCGAGTAATATTTCGTTAATCCTGATCCTCATTCCAATGTTTATTGAACAGTGCCGTTATTTTCTTCATTCTTCTTCTGTCTTTTGAAAATTGTTCTGTGAGCATGTCATATGCGACCAAAAGCAATATGCTGTACTTAGTCACCTGAATAAAGGTTTCAAGGTCTCCGCTTATCAGCGTATGGTCAAATTCGATTATTTGTGAGAGTATCAAGATCAAAATGTAAAACAGATATAACGCTGCCTTGAAGGAAACAAAATTATCCATATGAAGCTGAGCCAAATGAAGAGCTTTCTCTGCGTCTTTCTCTTTCTTTATCTGCGTAATGGTCTTTTCCGATTGATACATTCTCAGAGCATACTCATCCAGCGCTAAACCGAAAACGATCAGCGCGAGATTCCCCAGATATGCATATAAAAGAGAATATCCGGCCAGCCATATACACGTGTACCATAAGATCAATCCGTACAGAAGATTTGAAATAATGATGTACAGCAAATATCTTGTTATTCGCTTAATCTTATTCAACATCATTTTTCGCCCGCTCCGCTGCATCGTTATGTATTATAATAATCAACAATCATTTTTTACAGTTTTCGCAATGATATATAGATTTTTTCACAAAGAGTGCCCGTACAAATAACTCTGTGCAAAGTGTCTAATGATTTTTACGATCGTTAGACAAATGTATGCAAGCCATTTTTATGGCTACAAAGGCTTAAATCTGTAGAGAAATCTTTAAGCAATTAATCATAGGAAACCTATGAAAGAGGATAAAATGTCGATAGAGAATTCGAAATCAACAACGGGTACATCGATCCGTGTCAAGGATCCGTGTCCGATAAATGGAATGTGCCCCGTCTGTATAGAAGACTGCAATGTTCTCTGTGAGGTCGGAAAGGGGGCGCTCAGAGGAAGAGAGGTCCTTTACCCCAGCCCGGAACACTTTGGGAAATCCACCGCTGCCTCGAACAAGGATTATTTGCTCGACTGGTCCCATTTCCAGATAATGGCAGAGCTCATCGGTGCGAAAGGCATCGAGCCCAGTCCCGATGTGGCGTTCTTCGAGAATGTCAATATCGCTACCGCTGTAGGAACAAAGGGAAAGAACCCGATAAGCATGAAACTGCCTTTCCACATCGCAGGCCTCGGCTCAACCGCTGTGGCAAAGAGCAACTGGAGGGAGCTTGCGTGCGGAGCGGCGATGGCAGGGGTCTGTGAGGTCATCGGAGAGAACGTCTGCGGGATGGACCCCGAAGCGGTATATTCCAACGGAAAGGTTCAGTCCTCGCCGGACATGGCCTTCCGCGTAAAATCTTACATGGACTTCTGGGACGGCAAGAACGGCCGGATCGTACTGCAGACAAACGTCGAGGACACCCGCGGCGGCGCAGACGAATACGGAATATCAAAGCTGAATGTTGAAGTGATCGAGAGGAAGTGGGGGCAGGGAGCGAAGGCTATCGGCGGAGAAGTAAGGCTCGGCACGCTTGAAAGGGCGCTCGAGCTCAAGTCTCGCGGTTACATCGTAATGCCTGACCCGGAAGACCCGGAGGTGCGGGCGGCATTCAAAGCAGGTGTCTTCAAAACATTTGAGAGACACAGCCGTGTCGGGTTCCCTGATGAACAATCCTTCCTTGAGGATATCGATAATCTGAGACAGAAAGGCGTGAAGAACGTTTTCCTTAAGACTGGAGCGTACAAACCGGAAGTTGTGGCGTTCACAATGAGATGCGCTTCCAAGGCAAAGATAGATCTTCTGACCTTTGACGCCGCAGGCGGAGGGACCGGCATGTCCCCTGTCAGCCACATGAATGAGCTCAGTTCTCCGGGAATATGGCTTTTCAGCCAAGTTATGGCATGTGCAAGAGAACTCAAACTGCAGGGAAGGTTCGTTCCGGACCTTTCGTTCGCAGGCGGGTTCATCAACGAGACCCAGGCGTATAAAGCGTTCGCTTTGTCCGACATGGGCGACGGGCCGATCGTGAAGTCTGTTGCCATGGCAAGAGGGCCGATAACAGCAGCGGTGAAAGGAAAGCACTTCGCGGAACTTGCCGCAAAAGGACAGCTGCCGTCATCCTTCGTGGAACAGTACGGAAGCGACCCGACCAAGTTCTTCATCGGCGCACTCGGGCTGCAGGAAAAGTTCTCAGGCAAGAAGATCGGCACCGACATCCCGTGGGGAGCGGTCGGCCTGTACACCTACTTCCACGACAGATTGGGAGAGGGGCTCAAGCAGCTCATGGCAGGCACCCGCAAGTTCAAGCTCGAATGCATTGAGAACGAGGACATCGTTACTCTGTCGGAGTATGCAAGCAAGGTCTCCGGCGTGGAGACCCTTGACGCAAGGGCCAACAGAGTAATGAAGGCGCTTCTCTGAAACTTCAAAAGGGCCTCACGGCCCATTTTTCATTTAAATTCGTTCTCATTCAACATTCGCAGCAGTCGGATGCAAAATATTCTATTGGTGGAAGAGGATTATTACGACTATGATAACAATAATCGGGACCGGGCACGTTTTCAAAATAGCCGATCAGGTCTCCTTCATTGTGAAATACACCTGGCCAGACGCGGTCCTTGTTGAGCTGGACGAGAGAAGATACACCGCGCTGACGAATGATACGGGGGAGAAGAAGACATCGGAGAGTTCTTCGAAGCTGTACCGCGAATCCGCAGAGTATCAGAACAAGATATCGGAAAAGAACGGAGCCAAGCCAGGAGGGGAATTGCTCGCGGCGATCCTGGCCGGAAAGGTCATCGGCGCGGAAATAATATGCATCGACAAAGATGCCGAACAGACCATGAAAGAGGTCGAAGAGGGTATGTCGTCCATCGAGAGGGCCAGATATACTCTTTCTCCTCTAACGGACCGCTTGTCTGGAAGGGATAAGATAAACGTGGCGCACAGCGGTTTTGTCGCCGATGAGGAAACGTACGTAAGAAAAATGCGCAAAAGATTCCCGACGCTGGTAGAGAAACTGATCGATGAAAGGAACGCCTATATGGCTGAGAAGATCAAAGAGGCATCGGAAAAATACAAGAACATGGTTGTCGTGGTGGGAGATGCACACGTCAGAGGAATATGCGAACTGTTGAACAGCATGGATATCTACAAGATCAGGCTGGCGGAAATGATGGATCAAGAAAGCATGAATAGGATCAAATCTCACATCTGGAACAGGAAATCGGAGGAGCCGCTATGAACGTAAGACTCCTGGCATACACACAGAATGCCGATGCCATATGCGCCGCGGCGGGAAGATCTTGTTATTCTGAAAAACCCTCGGCAGACCTTTTAGATATGAAGGACCGGGAAAAGGCTCTTGCAAAAATAGGCGGTATGGGGCATCACTCGGTGGTGGAGCACGCGGTGTTCACATTTTCTGTGGAAGGGGTCTCCAGAGCTCTCACCCATCAGCTGGTAAGACACAGGATGGCATCTTTCTCACAACAGAGCCAGAGATATGTATCGCTGAAGGAACCGACATATGTTGTTCCGAAAACGGTCAAAGCGGATCCGAAATCTCTTGCGCTGTATGAAGAGACAATGAAGGCGATATGGGATGCATACGGAAAACTTGCGGAAACGATACCGGCGGAGGATGCAAGATATCTCCTTCCCAATGGGTGCACGACCAACATAACGATAACGATGAATGCAAGGGAACTGCACCATTTCTTCTCGCTTAGATGCTGCGAACGCGCCCAGTGGGAGATAAGAGAGATGGCGGAAAGGATGCTGGCACTTTGCAACGAAGTGTCTCCGATCATATTCAAGGATGCCGGGCCTCCGTGTATGAGAGGGCCCTGCCCAGAAGGAAATCTGTCATGCGGAAATCCTCGCAAGTCAACAAAGCTTTTAAATAAGGAATCCACCTAATCGGGTTCACTATCGGTGAAAAAAATGGGAAGAATAAGGCCCACATACATCAAAAGAGTCTCCATCGAGCTTCTCAATAAATACCCTCAGGCATTCAACAGGGACTTTGAGAACAACAAAGAGATGGTCAACAACCTCACAGACGTTTACTCTGTGAAAATGAGAAACAGGATAGCCGGATACATAACGCGTTATATGTCTCGCCCGGAAATCTGAAACCATTTAACAACAGTCTGTTTTTCCGCGCAACAATCTGCCCGCGTGGGGTAGTCTGGATATCCTGTGAGATTGCGGATCTCTTGACCCGGATTCGAATTCCGGCGCGGGCACCTTCATTGTTTCTCCGGTTCATCTTTCCATACGCGTCTCGCGATCTCAACATCGCCGGGAGGCAGTATTCTGGACACTTCTTCTTCCGGTACGCGGAAGTCCTTCGCTATTTCTCCGGCCTTTCTTCCGCTCTTTCCTCTTCCCGGATTCAGTATAATGTACCTCTCGGAATCTTTGAAGAGCTCGACAGGTCCGCACATTACTTTCCTTGTACCCTGATATGTGATCTCTCCGATCCCCAGTTCCATCTTCAGATGGTGTTCGTAGTTCCTTTTTCCTCTTACTATGAATGCTCCTCTGGGAACGAACTCTCCGGGGTTCGGGGTCTTGCTGACCTGATCGGGATAGGCCCAGAACGCTGCGCCTTCCGTAAGCGCCGCCACCCACGCCTTTGACTGTGTCAAAGCAAAGGCGCACGCTTCTCTCAGTTCATCCGGAGTAGCCGTGAAACCGTCCTTCAGGACCACTGAGGGGGCGCCGTGGACCTCTGCGTGAACGAAGACATCCTTCTCTTTCAGATGTTTTTTCACGACACTGTCATTAGAATGGGCATCCCTTCCGGCGATGACAAGTTTGCCGGAAGAAGTGATGAACCATTTGTATCTCTCGAACCAGAATTGTTTAGTAGGTTGGGCTTTGCTCATTGCGAGCGCTTTTGCTTTATCGACCCCTTTCTGTTTCTTCTCAAGTTCTGCAATACTTTCTTTCAGCGCACCCTCGGCCCTCTTGGCCTTTTCCGAGATGTCCTTGCTTTTTTGGTATATGTCGGAGGCGTTGGCGTCTATGCCTTTGGTGTAGTCAAGAGTAACTTTCAGATCAGATATGTTCGCTGTGACGATGTTCTTTGAAGGGTCGATACCCGTTACGAACGATATCTTCATGGCTCCTTCCGTAAGTTTCTCCCATGTGAGTTCTTTTGATTTCTGCCCGAGGACGGCAAGCAGTTCGGTAACTTTCTGATATTCCGCATACAGCGCATCGGCTCTGTTCTTGAGGTCCTCTGATTCCATCTTGTACTCGTCGACCGTCTCTGTCTGTTTCTGTATCCTTTTCTTAAGTTTCTCCGTTTCCGGGTCGACGTATATCTCTTCTTCTGTCTGGCCGATCTCTTTCAGAAGCTCATCTATCGCCAGCGACATGCTCTGGACCTGCTGTGGCTCCGCATCCTCATATATCAGCAGATTCACCGGAGCAACGTCAGCTATCGCTCCGTCCTTCCGGAATATGGTAGGCTCGCTGCTCTGGATGACGCGTTCTACTATCTCTCTGAGAGAAGAGTACATTCTGCTCAGAGATCCGTCATCCACTTCTTGGGACGGTGTGTTCTTGGCGACATTCGTTCTTTTGCAGATCTCCTCCGAATATTGGCCGCCGAGATTGACCACGGTCGCAAGTGTCCTGACGGTATCCGATCCGGAAGAGCGGAACGTATCCCTGAATTCTTCAAATGAGGATGTGATCGGGTCGAATCTGCTTTTCGGCATTATGTAATCTTCGCCAGGGCGGGTGGAACGGTCCTTCCACGTCTTGTGCGTGAGACAGTTGACTATCTTGCCGTCCAGCACGAGCAGCACGTTCCCTCCTCCGAACATCTCGAATATCAGTTCGTACTGCGCATCGGATTTGAAGACCTCTGTCACCGTTATCCTGTCGAAACCGACCTGGACGGTCTTTCCTATCTTTGCGTTCGTGATGTATTTCCTTAAGAATGTTGCAAATGATGTGGGGGTCTCCGGCGTCTCCGGGCGATTAGGCGCCAGGTACAGCCATTTCTTGTCCTTGAAGAACAGCTCCCTCTTGCCGTCTCCCTGCACGTTGAGACGGAAAAGAACGTTTCCAGCACCCCAATGGAATATCTTATCGATATGCGCTCCCTCCAGCGATGCCATCTCCGAAACGATGGAGCGGACATCAAAGGAGCTCATCTCCTTCTTCATGGGAGTATGTTATGTAAGTAATGAAGATAAAGTTTCTTTAGCACAGCGGATGACGCCCAGCTGCAGTATCTCGGATCTCCGATCCCTTCAATGGTCTTCGAAAGCCACCCTCAT
This sequence comes from Candidatus Methanoplasma sp., assembly GCA_031256615.1. Classification (GTDB taxonomy): domain Archaea; phylum Thermoplasmatota; class Thermoplasmata; order Methanomassiliicoccales; family Methanomethylophilaceae; genus Methanoplasma. The sequence goes on from JAIRQG010000019.1 coordinate 19,047, forward strand.
CTTGGCTCCAGAAAACTTTATAACAATATCCTCCTTGACTAGTCCATACGCCGCTGTGGCTAAGGGGTATAGCGACGCCTTGGTAAGGCGTAGGTCGTGGGTTCGATTCCCATCAGCGGCTCCATAACTTTTTTTCTGTCAGGCCCTGTGTTGGGTCAATGTTTCTTCGCGACCGAAAAGTTTGTTAGACTTATAGGACGATACGTACATGAAAACGACAACACTCATGAAAAATGAAGCGGGACTTTCGAAGAAAGGGGTGGGATGCCTACGTTGAAAAAAGTCGTATCTGTCATTTTGGTCTGCCTGGTCGCGCTGACTGGAGGCTACATCGCGCTCACGATGGATGGCGGGCAAGTCAATGACCCCGAAAAAGAAACAATAGTAACAAAGAGCGGAGATCTAAGCATCCATTTCCTGGAGCTGGGCAATAAATACACAGGAGATTCCGTTTATATCAATTACGGCGAGATCGACATCCTAATAGATGCGGGCTCAAGAACAAGTTCATCGGCGACAATAACGAACTACATCAACCAACACATACAAGACAAGAAAATAGAATATGTCATTGCGACGCACGCGCACCAAGATCACATTGCCGGGTTTTACAGTACAAAAACTACGACAGGAGTTCTTGATTCTTTTGAAATAGGGACGATCATCGACTACCCCCTGGCGAACAGCAAAGCTGACACTCGCGGCTATTATGAAGCGGCAAGGGACAAATTGGTCGCTGAAAGCGGAACCGTGCATTACACTGCGCTGCAGTGCTATAAAGAAGAAGACGGTGCGCAGCGTGTATATGAGTTGGGTCCCGGCGTGACAATGGAGATCCTCTATCAAAAGTATTATGTGGATAATTCCAGCGATGAGAACGATTATTCTGTTTGCATGAGAATAATACAGGATGGCAAACAGTACCTGTTCACAGGAGACCTGGAGGAACGCGGAGAAGCTGCACTTGTCGAATATTACAGAGAAAATCACGGCGGCTTAGGGCATTGCGTGCTTTTTAAAGGCGGACACCACGGCTCATCGACATCATCCAACCTGAAACTGCTGGAGGCCATTACTCCGGAGTATGTCATAGTCTGCACATGCGCAGGCACATCGGAATACTCACCCACCATTCCAAATCAGTTCCCCACACAGGCATTCATTGACAGGATCGCAGGATATACGGACAAGGTCTATGTCACCACACTGATAAAGGACTACAAAGGCAACAAATACGAGTCGCTCAACGGCAATGTCATCTTTTCGGTCAAAGATGGGGAAATCGCCATTGTATGCAGCGGCGACGGCCGGGTACTGAAGGATACCGAATGGTTCAAAGAATACAGGAACGCTCCTGCAGTTTGGGCATAAGCTTGAAAAGCCATGTGATGCGGCCCGAGATCGGACCGTTCATCTCATTTTATAAAACACAAAACCGGACCAGATCTTCGGGAAGAAGAAAGTAGTCTTCTTTGGCATCCTTATCCCATTCATTGAAAGGTACCATATTCTCTCAAGACTGGGTTCGTTAAGGACAATAGCTAGATCGAACTTCCCTTCTTGCATCATCTTCTTCACGTTGCGGAACTCGGCCTCATAGTTCACAATAGATCTGCCTTCGTCGTAGCCGTATATGCTCCTGAGGATCGCTTCCTGGACAACATATGTATCGATGCTGCAGAGTTCTAGATCTTCCTCATCATATTTTGCAAGGAAGCGCGTTCCGTCCTTGAACATGAGCCCCATCATCCAATCCTTCAGTTCTGCCTCCATGTCATCCTCCGAAACCTCCTTGATCCTCATGGCCCCGGATATCAGGCGTTTTGCGTCTTCAACGCTCACATATGTGGAATTGACAAGCCTGTGCGTTGGCCAAATAACCAGCCCCTCATCCTTTGCGGATACCAGCGTCGCAAGGACGTAACCTTTTCTTTCATTGCTGAAGTTCTCCATGGAGTAGTTAAGGGCGGTCTCATACCGATGGTGGCCGTCCGCAATGAGCATTTTTTGGTTCTTCAGTTCAGAGGTTATCTGCTTCTGGATATCGGTGTCGCTTATGATGTGGAACCTGTGGTCCACGCCGCTGTCGTCCATGTATCTGTAGATGAGTTTAGCGGAGTTCGATATTTTTTTGTTCAATTCAGGGCTCAGTCCCTCGAATATCCCGAATATTGATTCAAGATGAGTCTCCATGTCCCTAAGGAGGTTAAGACGGTCTTCCTTCACTTTCGAGAATGTTTCTTCGTGGGGGATCACGTTGCCTTTTTCGTAACTTTCCGTCTTAAGGATGCCCACCAGTCCCCTTCTTGTCTTCTTCACACCATGGTCGTTGAAGACCTGTTCGTAGAGGTAGAATGAGTCCGGGTCCTGCTTAAGGCTCCCGTCGGACAGCATCCTTTCTAGCTTTTCTCTGGAACCTTTGTATCTCTTGTCAGTGTCGGGTTTCAGAGTAAGGTTGGTGACGTTATTCTCTTGGTCCTGAAGCACCTTAAGATATTCCTTTCCGATAACATCGTAAGGTGGAGAGATCCGGCCTTCTATGCTCTCGCCGCTCTTCAAAACCGGCCTGTATCCTGGGAATGGAAGAAAGGTTACCATTTAATTTCTGGACGGAGTTATGCTTTAAGCCTTATATCTCTTTCTGTAAAAAGTATATGATATAGGGAGAGGTCAGCATATTCTGGGCACTGGGTCTCCGGATGGAGGTTCCAAGATCCTTCTGCCGCCGACCTCTGTTCTCAGAATGACCCTCTCTTTTCCTTCTTTGACCGTACCGATGATCGCGGCATCCCTGCCCTCAGGTGTGCTCTTTATTGCTTTGAGGACCGCATTCGCCATACTCGGAACGCATCCGATTATCGCTTTACCCTCGTTGCCGATGCTGAGAGGGTCGATACCCAGCAGGTCGCAGGCGTTCACCACTCCCTCTCTGAGAGGTATGAAGGATTGTTCGATCTCGATCTCAACATGAGATTTGGAACACCATTCATTGAGGGTGTTGGCAAGGCCGCCCCTTGTTGGGTCTTTCATGGAGACGATCCCTCCGGCCCTGAGTCCTTCGGCGATCATTTTGTTCAAAGGAGCGACATCGCTCTGTACCTCGCTCTCAAAACCGTATCCTTCTCTGAAGGAGAGGATCGCCACACCGTGGTCCCCGAGAGTTCCGGATGCAATGATGACATCGCCTGGAGCAAGGTTCGAGTCGGTGCACCATCTGTGCTTCACATCTCTGTATTCGGAAGCTATCTTCAGATTATGGTCCAACAGACCCGATCTCCTGCCGACAGCGGAGGTTGTGATCACCATCTTGTCAAGTGCACCCGCTTCCATGACCTTTGTGTCGCCGGTGACAATGGGAACACCGCATTCCCGCGATGTTCTGCCCATGCTTTCCATGATCTGGTCCACGATCTTGATCTCCAATCCTTCCTCCATGATGACGGAGCACGCAAGCGCTATAGGCGTCGCACCCATTACCGATATATCGTTCACCGTTCCTGAGACAGATATCCTTCCTATGTCTCCTCCCGGGAATATCAGAGGATTCACGGTGTGCCCGTCGATAGTGAATACAATATCGTCGATCACGGCGGAATCGTCCATGGCCTCCAGGGGTATGTCCGCCGCGGCCTTTGGAAAATGCGATACAATGTGCTTGGAGAGGAATTCCTGCATGATCTCTCCCCCCGCACCGTGGTTCATGATGATCTTGGACATCGGTTGTGAATAGAGTAGCCAATATAGGTTTTTTCCTTCAATCAATACAGTTGTTATTTTGTGTTGTCGGCGTTACATTCGAACACTTCGTCTATCGACACCCCGAAGACGATCGCGATCCTGAACGCGAGCTCAAGGGACGGAGTGTATTTCCCTGCTTCAACGGCAATGATGGTAGATCTTGAGGATCCCGTTCTTTCAGCCAGTTCCAATTGCGTCATCTCGTTCGCAAAGAACCGGAGCTTTCTGATGTTGTTGGTGATGATGATTTTGTCGGTCATTTGCAATCACGGCACCAGTTCTCTCCCACTTCGTACATGTAGACGCTGACGCACGTGTCAGCCATCGCGGACAGGAAGAAAACTCCCAACATAATGTTCAGCGCAAGTATCGCGGAAACGTCCAAGAACGCTATCGCGATGAGTGTAAGAACAAATCCTACGCCGACCACTCCGTACCCCACATGCGATGATTTAAGTGTGATTTGTTTGTCCATCTCATCTTCTACCATTTCATTGTCTATTATTTTCTTTACCGTACTCTCGTCCTTTTCCTTGTATGTGACAGAGGCGGCTAATATGATATGGATAAGGATCTGCGCAATGACCTCGGCGATAACGCATGCCAGTATGAATTTGAGCATAAGCAGTGCCCATCCCTCAAGATCGCCGTCCGCCGGTGCACTGCTGCTCAGTGCATAGAATATGTATCCTATGAACAGGACAAGCGCGACTGCCATGCCGACGATTGTTTTTTTGCTTTTAAACTGCATTTTATCATTCCTTCAATGTTGTGTAAACTATACACAATGTTCAGTATATTCAACATCATGTATGATATATTAAACTCTTTTCATTGCTACGGAACAGAAGCATAGGTATTTGGGCATCAGATACAATTATCAACAGATGTTCTTATAGAGAACTGAGCTCGTGGGGTAGCGGATTATCCTTTCGGCCTTCGGAGCCGATTACCCGGGTTCGAATCCCGGCGAGCCCACCAAAAACCATCTGGCAGGGGCCATTTAATGACCCTTAAAAAGTGTTAATAAAAATATAATAGACACATAGTATATTCAATATAACCATTATAATGCGGAGGGTACAAATGGCGTATTCAACAGCGACATTTCAAGCAGCTTCAATATTATTGTTCATTCATTTTAAATCAGAAGAAGGGCTATTTGAATATTTATCAACAAAAACTATTTCGAAAATGCTCAATATTCCTGCGCCAACAGTGGTTAAGCTGTTGCAAGGGCTAAATGCCGCGGGCCTCACGCATACAAAAGAGGGGGCAAAGGGCGGCATTTTACTTGCTAAGCCGATTTCTGAGATCACTCTTTTCGAAGTGTTCAAAGCAATGGAGCATGGAAAGCCTCTGTTTAAAATACAATACAACTTTGATTTCGAATACGGGGCACTGGACTCTATTATAGAAAAAGCAGTGAAATGCTTGCAAGACGCAGAAGATGCAATGAAAGTGCCGCTTAGCAATGTAACCTTGGCAGACTTGCTTAAATAAAGCACCTATTCGGCTCAAGCCGCACAAGATTGGGCATTAGTCTGCCTACGTCCGCGCAGCATAATATTTGTCATACTTTGTTCCCGCTCCCGCAGGCCTTCGGTCGCCAGCGCTAAGGGTGCCGGAATAAACGCAGAGTTCTTTGAGTGAGCGGGGCCTGCTTCAATTTTGTTGTGGTCTAAACTATATATACAAAATATACTGTATATCTAAAAGTGGTATTAAAATGAAAACAGTATTCATTACAGGCTGCTCTTCAGGAATCGGAAGAGAAACAGCAAAACTATTTCAGCAAATGAGATGGAACGTTATTGCGACAATGCGCGATCCAAGCGCAGAAAAAGAACTGACGGATCTTGAAAACGTAAAAGTAATACGGTGTGATGTAACAGACCGAGGCAGCATCAAATCGGCAATAGAGGAAGGCATAAGCGCTTTTGAACGCATCGATGTGTTGGTAAACAATGCCGGATACTACACTCTTGGCGCAGTAGAAATGGCAACTCACGAACAGATAAAACAGCAGATAGATACGAATTTGCTCGGGTTAATAGAAGTTACAAAAGAAATGATTCCTCATTTCAGAAGACAAAAATCAGGGGTAATCATTAATCTGTCTTCTATCGCGGGTGTTGTTTCCATCCCTCTTCAATCATTGTACCACGCGACAAAGTGGGGGGTGGAGGGGTTTTCTGAGTCGCTGCAATACGAATTGCGGCAATTTAACATTCGCGTCAAGATCATTGAGCCCGGCGTAATAAAGACTAATTTTTTGGGCCGTTCAATGACTATGATTGAGGATAAAGAATTGACAGAATACGAACCGTATACAAAGAAGGTAATAAAAAACATATTCTTGAACGGTGAAAAGGGCTCCGCCCCCGATGCGGTTGCCAAAACGATCTATAAAGCGGCAACCGATAGCAGAACAAAGCTTCGTTACCTTACAGGAAAACATAAAGGAATGGTCTTACTGCGAAAAATATTGCCGAAAAGACTCTATAATTCTATGGTAAAAAGCATGATAGAAAAATAACCGTGACAACCGATTTGAAAGGATTTGATCCTCCCGCATACGGCAAAAAATACAATACAGGCCACTGTGGAAAAAGCAAAATCGAACGGCGTAATGTAAAGGTCTGACGTGATGCAGACTATCATGTTTCCGGCTGAAAGTTGCCCATCTCTGCCGTCAGAACAACGGCTCACTGAAAGATAGCAATCCCGGTCAATAAAAGTATAAGTGCAGTTCGTCTATGAATTATGAGCGGGAGGTAGCGGATTGGCAGACTATGACAAGGCACAAGCGGTTCAACGTATGCAGGATTACATCGAAGAGCATATCGGAGATCCCATCGTCCTGAATGATCTGAGCCAAGCAGCGAACTACTCGCGTTCGCATTCGTTGAGGGTCTTTAAAGAAATGACAGGTCTCACGCCTTTTGATTATATCCGGTATTACAGGCTCACGCAGGGGGCGAGACTTCTGAGGGAAGGCAACATCAGGATAGCGGATGTCGCCGCTGATTGTGCCTTTGATACACATGAAGGCTTTACAAGAGCATTCTCAAAGGAGTTTGGGCTCTCTCCGGAAGCATACAAGGATGAGCCGGTACCGCTGAGATATTTCATTCCATATTCCGTTCTGATACGTTACCTCGTAAAAAACAAAGGAGATGACAAAATGGAAGAAAAAGAAAAACAAACGATCTTCATACAGGTCGCCGAAAGGCCGAAACGCAAGGCGATAATAAAGCGCGGGGTCGCAGCCGAGGATTATTACGGATACTGCGAAGAGATAGGTTGCGAGGTATGGGGCGTTCTGGAAAGCGTCAAGGGGGCGATGTATGAGCCGGCAGGGTTCTGGCTGCCTCCCAAACTGATCAGAAAAGGCACATCGAAGTATGTTCAGGGAGTGGAGGTACCATTTGACTATAAGGGCACGATCCCGGAAGGGTTTGAGATCATTGATCTGGAGGCATGCAAGATGATGGTATTCCAAGGCGAGCCCTATGATGACAGCGACTTTGAAGAGGCCATTGGAGATGTTTGGGAAGCGATCAAAAAATTTGACCCTGCTCTTCACGGCTTTGAATGGGCTGACAACGATGCGCCGAGATTCCAGCTCACACCCATCGGCAGCAGAGGGTACATCGAAGCGAGGCCCGTCAAGACATCAGAGAAGTAAAGATTTGGTGCTTCAAACATCCTCATCAAACCTATTTTTTTTCTTTAGACAATTGTTCATGCGGGATACGGGCCTAAAATGGAAAATAATTCTTTTTGCTTTCAGAACTGATTGTGCGTTCAAATCGCATTGGACTCACTGTTCTATGCCGGTACTCATTGTTTTTCGGCCATTGTTGGCACTTTTCAAATAAGGAACACAGAAAATATTAGGCATCTACAGTTGCACGATATCTATTAATAGCTATTTTTATGTAATCTGCATAGTGGTTAGGATTTTCCATAACCATACAGGGGGCTGTGAGCATGAAAAGATGGTTTGGACCAAAAACAAAAGTTTTAACTCTGTGGTGCAAATTGTTAAAAAATCTACATAATCCACATGTTTTTAAGTTGGTGATGGATAAGTGTCCTCTTCCAATGTGAAAATCCTGATAGTAATTGCAGTCATTGCAGTCGTTTTGGGTGGAGCCGTATTCATCTATTCAGAAGGTGGCCTGCTATCTAAAAAGTATGATATTAATGTTTTATATGGTGAAGGCGGCAACTTTTCAGGTGCCGGAACATATGAGGAAGGCTCCACTGCTACGCTGACTGCAACTCCAAATGAGGGATACTCCTTTGTGGGTTGGTATGAGGATTCAGTGTTTTATTCGAGCAGCAGTACAATAAAAGTTAAAGTCGATTCTTCACACACATTTGCTCCGACATTTGAAAAGAAGACGTATTTAATCAGCGTTTCTTCCAACTATTCTTCGGCCGGAAAAATTTCTGGCGGCGGCTCCGTACAACATGGCAATAGTATTGTGTTAAAGGCCTCAGTTAATTCTGGATATTCCTTTATTGGCTGGTACGACGGATTTACTTTCTTGTCCTCTGACTTAACCTACTATCATACTGCGACAAAAACAGCCACAATAACGGCTACATATTCCATAATTCATGATGCTTCCTTCACTGTCAATCAATCTTCTCCTCTGGCACCAGCAACTCTGATCATAACTTCAACTTACAATGTTGAGATCTCATATAGGTCTTGGACCATAACAGATGCGATCTCCGGGAAGATCATATCCAACAGTGCCAGCTATGGAAACATCGACAGAACAATCTCTACATGGGCAAGTGAAGGAAAGGCTTTAACCATCACTCAAACAGTGACATATTCTGACGGGCAACAGGCAACGAGCAGCCTGGTAAAAGTGGTTGACGAGAAGGTCACCAAGCACTTCTCATGGAGGTATCAGAAAGATTCATGGTATTCAATAATCACTGATTTTATTCAAGTCAACAACGGTTCTGTGACGTGGGATGTCCCGATGAATTTCTCTTGGTATTATAGCGCGTTGACCTCGTCGGTGCCTAGGGCATGGTCATATAACACCAATATGAGTGTTTACGTTACGGCAAATGATTCTTTTATCAAATCCTTGGCCCAAAGTCTTATGAATTTTACGTCTAAAATGAGCGATATTGACCGTGTTAATTTTGTGTTGAAGTTCGTTCAAAGTCTCCCATATCAGTACGATATTGACGGAAAGGGCAAGACGGAATATTGGAAGCTGCCGGCCGAGACTCTGTGGGAGGGGAAGGGTGATTGCGAAGATCATGCTTTCCTTTTTGCATCTCTAGTTAAGGCAATGGGCTACAATGTTGTAATATATCACCTTCCATCACATCTTGCTGCCGGCGTTGCTGTGCCTGGGGGGAGTGGATATTATACGACTGTGAATGGAATAAAATACTACTACTGTGAGGCCACAGCCACATCAAGCGCAGGCTGGTTTAATTATGCAGATGTTGGATATAAGCCATCTGGCTATGTCATTGAGGGGACGTATGCAGTATGAGTTTCGGTTGAATGATAGGCCTCTTATTATCCTGAACCGTGATTCACTTACTCGTTATTCCCTCACTTACGAGTGAGCTGTGTAATTTTTCCTACTCTTTACTGTCTGGCACCTTTCCAAATCAGCGTGAAGATATTTAGGATGTGCATCTTACTTACAGTGATCAAACAGTCCTACTGATGTTTATCTTTTGGTTGCTGGCATGCAATAAATACTAGTGTGGACAGGCTCAACATGGACTCAGAGAAGGTCCAGGTTCTCAGTGCCTTCTTCAAAGAAATCTCTGAAAGGGTCGCGGAACATGAATGTTGTCGATCTGGTCTTACCGGCTTTCTCCAGAAGTCCGATCTCGATCAGATCATTCAACCTGGTCCTTATGCTTTGTTCGCCCAAGCCCGGAACCCACCCGCATGCGTCCGAGATTGTGAACTTGCTTTGTTTCTTTGCTCTTTTGACGATTGTTTTAGAGCTTTCATCAATATTCTTTATCAGATCTTTTTCTTCAAACACGGTGAAAGCTTCCTCATACGCAGAAAGCAAAGCCTCGGCAACAAACATTACGAATGGACTGTAATCGCCGGAAGCATCTGTATATGCAAGAAGGGCGTAATATGTCTCAGGTGGATCTAGCAGCTTTTGTTCGAATTTGCACAATTTCGAATTTTTCAGTCCTAGTTCTTGAAGTAGTATATGGAACAATGTTCTTCCTGTTCTGCCGTTCCCGTCTTGGAAAGGGTGTATACTCTCGA
>JAIRQG010000058.1 GCA_031256615.1 Candidatus Methanoplasma sp.
CTGCGCATGTGCCATCACGTTTCAAACGCGCTCTACCACAACTAATGAACTTACACTGTATAGTTTTTCCTCATTATACATTTTTGTGACCTGAGGATGGCCCACAGTGGCCGAAACACGTCGTCAGCCTAATAAAACAGATACAAAGACAGTTGTGTTTTGACGTACCTACCTAATTAACGGTTTCTTAGCCAGTCAAATGTTCTGCATTTTATATAACCCGAAGGTTCATTACCGTATTCACAACAGCCAGACTGTTGTGTAGCATATACTTTAAGTTTAATGACGTCAAACACTGTATACCGTGGCCTATTCTTTTTTTTTTTTTGTTTCCCAAGATAGCTCAGTCAGCTTAGGGACTATAATCTCAGGCTGGCCTCACGAGTGTAGTAGTGACTGGAGGCTGAACAAAGTTCATAATGAGAAGCCTTGTTAGATGCACCGGTACTCTCCACACATTTTATTAAGACGATCAAAACAAGGAGGATGTCCTCTATCGCTTCCTTCAGGAATTCCTCCCCGGAGGCTACGATGAATGAACCGATATCGCTGCTCTGCGCGCCCTTCACTTCGATATCGAATCTCGTCTGCTGGTCCACTCTGCTCTTGCCGTATCTCACCCAGAGCTCTTTCATTATCTCAGGCGCGTATCTTTCGTCCGTGATGGTGATGTGGACGGTATCTCCTTCTTCCCTGATATTCGCCACATCGGCTATCGTCTTGTCTGCGTGTTCGGTCTTCAGTCTTACTGAGAAGATGAAAAGAGGTATCTCGGGTTTGAGAGAGAGCGAGGCCTTCTCCATGTGGAAGGCCTTGCCGATGTCCGACATGATCTCCATGAATAGGTCCCTGTAGGTATCGCCGCCGAATTTGTCCTCAGATATCACTTCTATTTCCATCTTCGCACCTCAGAGGAATCCCGAACTCAGAAGCGCGCCGCCCACGGCGCCTATGTACTGGGAATTGGGGGGCACGATCGGCTTCTCTCCGATCACTTCTCCCACGGCGGTGACCAGTCCGGAGATCAGCGATGTTCCGCCGACCTGAATGACCGGGCGGCGTATGTCGATCTCCTGCAGCTGCTGCTCGTAGACCTGTTCGGCCACCGAGTGGCAGGCCGCTGCGGCAACATCCTCGAAGGTCTTCCCCTCGCTGAGCGTGGTGACTAGGTCCTGAATTCCGAATACGGAGCAGTAAGAGTTCATCTTCGCGTTGCGCCAGTTCCCTTTGTCAGCGAGCTTGCCCAGCTCATCTATTTCGATCTTCAGCCTTTTTGATGTCATTTCCAGGAAACGTCCGGACGCACCCGCGCATATTCCTCCCATGGTGAAATTGTCCGGGACGCCGTCCCTTACGGTTATTGCTTTGTTGTCCATCCCGCCGATGTCAAGTATCGTGGCTTCCCCGCGCTGCCTGTCCGCGAGCCATACGGCGCCTTTCGAATTGACGGTCAGCTCCTCTTGGACAAGTTTCGCGTTGAAATGTTTCCCGAGGGTGAACCTCCCGTAGCCGGTGACCCCCATCGCTTCGATCTGTTTGAATTCCACGCCGGCCTCTTTCAGCGCATTCTCAAGGACCGTTGTGGCAGTTTGCACCACATCTCCCGACGGGGTCCAATCCTTTCCGATGATCTTGTTGTTTTCCATTATAAGAGCTTTTGTCGTGCTCGATCCGGAGTCGATCCCCACGGTCAGGCCGGTCTGCCTTTCTCTTGCCAGAAGGTCCTTCCTTGACACGATGGTGACGAGCGCTTCCATCCTTGTGAGCAGCTGCGCGGCTTTGAGCCTCTCTGTGAAAGAGTATGTCACCACAGGAAGTCTTGTGTTATCCTGGATGAATCTTCTCAGCTCGTTCCTTACCAAGGCCGCCTCCGCGCATCTGAAACAGGTTGAGATGAACACGGCGTCAGCGTCGTATTTCTCATCGGCAAGCTGGACCGCCCTTGCTATCATAAGTTTAAGCTGCGGAGAGCGGGGGTTGAATCCGAACCTCTTCACGGCGTTGTTGACATCGGCATAGGACACATCGGGGTACACCATCTTGGCTCCAACCGAACGCGCCGCCTTCTCGATCTCATACTGAACGCTGCTGTACTCGCTGCCGCATGACAGCTGCGCGATCTTGATCATTTCAATCCCTCCAGGAATTCTTTGATGCGGCCTACCGTCATCACCGCTTCTTCTTTGTCATCCGGGTATCTGACCGTCAGGGCGGGGATCCCGCGTCTGCGTATCAGATATTTGGCCATCTCATTGGAACGCTCGCACCCCACGCATCCGAAGTTGAAGGGCGGATCCTCCATTATCAGGGCGGCGTCTGCCGCTTCGATCAGCGGCCCCCACAGCGCAAGCCTCCCTCTTATCCCGGAGGGAACCTCCACGCCCGCATACTTGAGGCCTTTGACAACATCATCCAACGAAACATTCATCGGAGGCATGTCAACTTCGGTCTTGTCTATCCTTTCTTGGATGGGCGCCATGGTCCCCAGGGGCTCATGGCCGAATCTTTCTACCAGGTCGAACAATATAAGGCTGTTCGGCGGATCTATGAATACTTTCATCAGCATGCCTCACATATCTTTTTGAACTCTTCGAGAGGAAGTTTTTCTTTTTCTTTCGGGACCGCCGGTCTCTCGCCGTTCTCGCTGCATCGGATCCCGTGCTGTATGAGCGGAAGCATCTCCCACTCCGCTTCGAGCTGGGCGTACCCGGGTCTTGTGCCGTGCTCCGCGCGGCATCTTCTGCGGTCCCCTGTGGGATACGCCCTCACTTTTGAATAAATGTCATAAGGGTATCTTTCCCTGATGATGGCCAATACTTCTCCGACCAGCGGCCTGGGCCCTTCCACCAGCGTTCCGTAGCAGGTCTCTTTCGCTGTCACTTCCTTCCCCATCGCATGGACCTCTCTTACCAGCTGGTCGGGGGTTATCATGGAATCGGGAGATATCATGAATATACGCGTCTCTCTTTCCTCGCTCATTTTTTCTCCTCCAAGATGTAGATGGTCTCTTCTTCCTCTATCCCGCTCAGCCTGCTCAGGTCGTCGATGAACCTGCCTACGATGTTCGTTCCGTACGGCTCTTCTCCGGTGGGGCCGAACTCTTTGCTGTCCTGCAGTCTTATCCCGATGAGGCCGTGGTGCGGCCTCGACTGGTTAGTGACCCCTATATCTCCCTTCTTGCATTTTTTGAACGGATCCTGAGGGTAGAGGGCCTTCGACCGTTCGTCATCCCCGTAGAATGTTATGATCGGCATCCCCGGGAACGAGAACTGCGTCTTCAGAACGCCGACGGGCTTATGAGAAAGGCCGGTGACCTTTCTGAAATAGTAGACATCGCTGGGGAACGACTCGTCAAGCTGTATCCTGAACACTCTTCCCTTCGGGATGCCGAAGGTCTCCACGGCATCGCTGGATATGGCCTTGAGCGTCATTTCCGGGGTCTGTTCAACAATTACCGCGTCATCAGACGTGTCACCGGACCTTTTCTGTTTTAAATTGAAACCAGACAGGAACTTCTCCCCCTCCGATTGGGTCATGCCCACTGAAAGCACGCGGACGGGTTCCGTCACCATTGTGATCATGTCCCCTGCGGCTGCGCCCGAGATTATCCCGAACCCTCTTTCGACGGCCCCTGCGGTGTTGTGCAGGGCGCTCGTCTGCCTTCTTTCTTTTTGGATGAGCATGCGGCCGGTGCCGTATCCTGTATTCCTTATTGAGATGCTCCCTCTTTCTCTTATCGAATG
>JAIRQG010000059.1 GCA_031256615.1 Candidatus Methanoplasma sp.
GTCCGTGCTGAACGAGCCGAAAGCGGTTATGTCCTTCGTAGACCATCTGGCGGTCGAGCCTTTTATGGAAGGTATGAGATTTCTCCAAAGGTTTGCGCCGTCGGTATCGCCGAGATGGAGGACCATTGTTCCCTTAGACGTGACAAGCTCGAAATCATTGGTTGCCTCAGTGAGCTTTTCCGTTGAGATATGAACGGATATCAGAGAGCCGGGTTCGTAGACCTCGCCTTTCACGGCATCCTTGAGGGTCGCACCTTTCGCGAGGTCCTTCTCTTTTCCGTTCACTGTTATTTTCACATCAATCTCCTCCGTGCGGAGGCAGCGTCTTCTGTACCTTCGAGACTATCTCATCCAGTTTATCCTGCGGCGCGGTCACGCCTCTGATGACCCCGGTTATTATCTCCTTTATCTCACCGCGGGTGTTGATGTCCTCATCCGAAGGCATGACCCTCGAGGTCTTCACGCCGATGGCCGCGAAATCCTCAAAATCCACAGGCGTTTGGGCTACCACTATCGCCGGGATGTCAACATTCCTCAGTATCAGCCTGGCCTTGTATATTATGTGCTGCCTGACGTTCCCGAGGTGTATTATCGCGACCTTGTACTGCTGGATCCTTTCCACTTCGATCGGATCAAGGCCGAACTGTGATGTATGGGATGTGTCGGGCGTATCGGCGGGCACGCCGCCGCCTGCATTGACCACAAGAACGCTTGTGTCAATGCCTTCTTCTCTCAGGGCGTAGGTTATTTCACAGACAGGCTTCGTTATGTGCCTTCTTCCCGGCCCCATAGCGATGACGATGACGTCCATCCCGCTTTCGGATATGGTCGCTCTCTGCGCAAGCCCTCCGCCGACGCCCATGCCCATGGATTCTCTGCATTCGACAAAGCTTAGGTGCCTGCCTATCTGCTTTTTCATGGGCCGCCTCACTGATCCTTGTTGAACTCATTTATTATCTTGTCCGGCGGTCCGATATCGACGACCTTACCGTTCTTCATGAACGCTGCGCGGTCGCAGCAGTTCAGCACAAAATCCATGTCGTGGCTTACCACGATGAAGGTCTCATCCAGATCGTCCCTCGCTTTGAGCACCGACTTAGCGATCATGACCTTTGTTATGGGGTCCATGGTCCCCGTCGGCTCATCGAGGATTATTATTTTCGGTTCTTTGATAAGGACCTGCGCAAAGGCGATCCTTTGGGATTCTCCGACGCTCAGCGAGTCCGGATAAGAATACAGTATCTTCTCAACGTCCTTTCTGTCAAATCCGACGCTCAGGAGCACCTGGATCGCTTTCATCTTCGCAAGTTCCGCAGGCATCTTCATGCCTATTGATGTGGAAAGGTTCTGAAGCACCGTGTCGAAGGGATACAGCGAATACTCCTGATGGAGGAACCCGATGTAAGGTGTTGCCCTGCCTTTTCCGGCGAAGCCCTCCTCAGACATGTTCACCCAATCGTCGCCTATCTTGATCGCCACTTTGCCGGAGGTCGCAGGCGTCATTCCCGCGATCATCCTCGAGGTCGTGGTCTTGCCGGCGCCCGATAATCCCACCAATGCGAATATCTCTCTTTCTTTGATGTCAAGCGATACATCGTCGACCGCTTTCACCACGCCTCTCGACACAGAGAAATAATGTTTCTGGGCATTTTCCAGTATGATAAGTGAATCTCCGGTATTTTTTCCCGTTTCTTTTTCAAAGTGGTACCCTTCCATGAATTTGGCCGTCACTTCCTCAGGGGTCCCGTCCATCATGACATTTCCCGCATCCAGCCATATGGCGTGGTCCGACATCTCGACGATCGCCTCCGGCCAGTGCGACGCCATCACCATGCATATGTTGTGTTTTTGCACATAATCAACAAGTCTTTTGTGGATTATGGCAGAGGTGTGCGGGTCTAAGGTGCCCGTCGGTTCATCCGCAAGGAAGAACAGCGGGTTCTTAGCCAACTGTCTGGCCATTACTATTCGCTGCTTCTCCCCTCCCGAAAGGTCCCTGGCGATGTGCGTCGCGCGGTGCGTCATATTGACGAACTCAAGAAGCTCGACAGCTTTGTCCACGCGTTTCGGGTCTCCGGGATCCAGAGCTTCCAGGATATTCTCCACAACGGATTTGTCGCCGAATAATGCAAATGTTCTCTGTATCATTATCGCGATGCGCCCTTTCAGCTCCTGTCTCACGGGGTCGTACTCTTTCAGGCCCCAGTAATCTATCTGTTTGGAGACGGGTTCTGCGCCGCATTTTGAGCAAGGCGTTCCGGGGAACGGCAGATCCATGTTGCCGCATTTAGGGCAGTGGTTGACATGGAACAGCAGCCTTCCTGAGTCGGGGCCGTAGCCTTCGCTGCCGCGGATCATATGGATGAGGACGCTCTTTCCCGCGGCACTCTTCCCAACCAGCCCCAACACCTTTCCAGCTGAGATCTTTGCGCTGACATTTTTGAGGACGGTTCTTCCGTTAAAACTCTTAGTAACATTCTCAATGGTCAAAAGATCGACCGAAGCATCCATGCATACACGCAAGGCCTACGTTAGATATAAATTATGGGAAGGTACGGTCTTTATGATAGTAACCGCTGCGGGAGGGGCCCTGACATCAGCGGCGGCCGCGCCGCCAGATTCTTAAAATTCCTGCGTTGCCGCATCAGTTTTTTTGAATGCTCCTCTCTCCGTTTAGCGAGGGCAGCCCGCTGTTTTCCCTGTGTTTCTGCCGATAAAATTTTTCTTCAAGGCAATGTTATTTAGGATGGATGCAGTATACATCCACATGGCATACAGGAACGCTTCAAAGCTTGGCGGGCCGATACCTAAGTTTGGAGATTATCATGTTTGGAAGGCACTTTACTGCATCTCCGAGAACAATCTGCTCGGAAGGAAAAGTTTGGCCGCACTTCTGAAGATCGGAGAAGGAAGCACCAGGACCATACTGAACATGCTTCAGGAAGACGGATTGATCGTCATCAACAAGAACGGCGTCTCCTTCACCAAAGAAGGTATTACTGCGTGGAGGGCCCTCAGGATGGAGATACAGCACATAGACGTCTCCGAACTGACAATAGGTAAAAACGACTGCGCGGTAAAGGTCCCCGGAATGGCCGGCAGCATCAAGTACGGCTGCGAGGAAAGGGATATCGCCATAAAACAGGGAGCAACGGGCGCAACCACTCTCATATGTTCAAACAATGTGCTGCTGTTCCCCGGATCGCTTTATCCTGTGGACCAGAAGGTGGAAAATGCCCTCAGGGACTGTTTCGACATCAAGGACGGAGATGTGATAATCATAGGCACCGCATCCGACAAAGAAAAAGCGGAACTGGGCGCGGCGACCGCCGGCCTAGAGCTTATGGGCGGACTGCGCATAAGGCGCGAACTGGACGATGTTCTCACGCAGAGGAGCACCGGGAGCGAACTGCTTTCCCTTGCCTTTGCGATACACGATCTCGTAGGAGGCCTGCCGGTCTGCGCCAAGAGCAGGGACAACCTGGGCATAAGGATAGAGGACGGAGTGGTCATCGACAACGCTTACACCGGTGCGGTATTAGAAGAAGTAATTAATTCAGGGACCACTATTCGGAAAATCGCAATATCCGGACCATATAGAGGAATAAGAGTCATCGTTACGCCGATAGAGCTCGATAACAGAGTGATAGCGGCCATCGGTGTCGTCGACATCCGAAGCATGGCCGGGATAAACAATTTGATCAGACAAAGGAGTGATGAAGAATGAATGAGTGCAAAGCTACCGTAGAACCCGGCGTATGCAAGCTGAAGACCATTATTATCGCAAAGGCAGACCCCGAAACATTCTTGGTCGAGTTCAGCATCCAAAGCGAATGCCCAAATGTCACGAAACTCGCGGCGGCCGTGAAGCCGATATGCCCGTATACGGAAGTGGAAGCCAAGCTTAACAACACCGCGGTCTATAACCTCGCGGGTGACCACCTGCCGCATGCGGCGTGTCCGGTGCCCTGTGCATTAATGAAATCCCTTGAGGCCGCTGCGGGACTGGCCCTTAAGAGGGACGTCCACATCAAACTGGAATGAACCGGTTTCCTGCGGCATAAAGGGGGAACGCCCCCGTCAAATCTTTTCGCCTGAAGAGGACCGGCCTTTCGTAAGGTCATCAGACTCGGTTTTTCGGAAGAAGTAATTAATGGAAGGAAAGCTATCGGGAAAATCGCAATACCCGGGTCTTGTTGGGAGATAAAGGCCGTCGCGATGCCAATATGCTTCAAACGGAGCGGCAGCGGCCGCCGGTGCCGCCGGCATCGGAAACGCGGCAGGATAAACGGTTCGATCATGAGAGGAGTGATGATGGATGAGCAAAGAGTGCAAGGTTACCATAGATGCAGGCGTATGCAAGAGGATAACCATTATTACAGCAAAGGCTAACCCCGAAACGGGGATGGTTGAAATAGACATCAAAAGCGACTGCCCTGACATTCTGAAGATGTCATGGAGCATCAAGCCGATATGTCCGTATACGGAAGTGGAAGAGGAAATATGCAAAACAGACGTCTATTCCCTTGCAAGCGGAATTTTGCCCCATGCGGCATGCCCCGTGCCGTGCGGCATAATAAAGGCCGTAGAGGTGGCAGGGGACCTGGGGCTCAAGAGGGATGTATCTATCAAAATAGAATGAACATCCGTATTTCGTATTCTAACGGGGTGAAATTCCCCTGTGAAATCTTTTTTCATATCGCTAATCTTTTGTAATCATTACTCCATTTCACATTAATGAGCGAAGAATCCGTCAATAAGCCCCTTGAGATCGTAAGGAACATGAAAGGCGTCGTGAACGCATTCTACCTTGACAAAGCGATCCTCGGACAGATGAAAGAGGAAGAGGAGAAAGTGAAGGCGATGGGCAATATCGCGGTCAACAATGAGGGATTCAGCGAGGCTCTTGTAAGGGACCACGTTATTGCGATAATAAAGGACCCGCGTTTCAGGCCTCCGCCGGAGCCGACGGTCGTGCTTATGTCGGACGGGGGCGAGGTAATGGGCCTGGAGGTGTTCCCGTTCACAGCCAAGGAATATCTCAACAGGGACGGCGTCATATGGCTTTCTGACGCCTTCGTTCTGTTCCCTGAGATCAAAGGCACCGGCCATGAGAAATTCGTCATGCCGCCCGTATCCTTCCCCGAACTGAACAAGGGCAACGGCTGCAAGGATGTTGTGTCGTGCAGCCCGGCGCCTACCTGCGACCTTCTGATGAGGACATATTACAAACTCAAAGACGACCCCAAACTCGCAAGCGTTCTTGTCGGCTACAACGACATATGATGCCGAGATGGGATTAAATCCTACAACGGTATGGGCGCACGCATGATATTGAACAGATGTCCGAAATATTCGCCGGCAACGGGAATAAGGACAGTGCCTCCCGAGAAGACGCTGGAGAGGGTGCTCCCTCTGCTTTCCGGGATAGGGATATGCGATCCGCTGGACATCACTCCGCTTGATAACATAGGCATCCCGGTCTTCGCGGTGGACAGGCCCGGAGCGTCAAAGGGAGCGGTCAAGAACTACAACGGCAAAGGCGTTACGCCGGAGCAGGCGAAAGCATCCGCTGCCATGGAAGCGATAGAAAGGTACAGCGCGGAGGTAAGAGATACCGATGAGGTGGTCTACGGTACAATGCAGCAGGCGGCGGATGTAGGTCTCACTGTGGATCCGAGGGACCTCATACTTCCTCTGAGGACGCTTGACATATACGACACGGCGGAGATCGCTTGGGTCAGAGGTTACGAGATGCTCAGAGGGACTCCTATATGGGTTCCCGCATGCGCGGTATTCCGCCCGTATTTCCCCGAAGACGATCTCCAGCTTTTCAGGTATCACACGAACGGCATCGCCTCGGGGAACACAATCGAAGAAGCGATCCTCCATGCGCTGTTCGAATTGATAGAAAGGGACGCTTGGTCGATGGCAGAAGGGCGCGGCAGAGCATCCGCGGATGTGACGGTGAGCGAGGATTCCGTTCCTGGAAAACTGTTGAAGAAGTTGGAGAGCAAAGACGTGAGAATACACCTTAAGGACCTGACAAATGACATAGGGGTCCCGACCATCGGCGCGGCGGCCGATGATACCGTCTCGAAAGACCCGGAACTGCTCACGATAGGCGTGGGGACGCATCTGAGCCCCGAGATAGCTTGCGTCAGAGCGATCACCGAGGTCGCGCAAAGCAGGACCACACATAAACACGGTGTCAAAGGCAACGCAAGGCTGCTGAAGATAGCAAACGACATGGGATACGAGAGGATCAAAACCGTCAACACGGTATGGTACAGAGACCTTAACGAAAAGATCCATTTGGAAAGTATGAAGGATCTCTCCACGCCGTATGTCCTGGATGATATCGAAGTGGTTCTGGACAGGCTTGTGGACACAGGGTTCGGTATGGTGATAGTTTCCGACCTTACAAGGCCGGAGACCGGCATACCCGTGGTACGGATGACCGTGCCCGGTCTCGAGGTGTCCACAATGGATCCCGAGAGGGAAGGCGCCAGGCTCCGCGGCATGTGGAACGCCTGATAGGCATACGCGGCACAATTTCCTATCTTCTTTCCCACGGAGCGGAACCCGCCACCAGTCATTTATATTTCGGGCAAACAAAGCTCTGAATATACATATTTTTCAGAGTCAAGATTGAAAATATTAATATAGAAGAACAAAATTACCAATACTTAAATTCAGGGAGATTACATCCTATGTATGCGAACGGAAACCAACCGATCATTGTGCTGAAAGAAGGCACAGAGAGAACTAAAGACAAAGAGGCTCAGTTCAACAACATCGCAGCCGCGAAAGCTGTGGCCGACGCCGTAAGGTCCACGCTCGGACCCAAAGGAATGGACAAGATGCTTGTGAACACAATCGGAGACGTTGTAATAACCAACGACGGTGTGACGATCCTCAAAGAGATCGAAGTACAGCACCCTGCGGCAAAGATGGTCGTCG
>JAIRQG010000100.1 GCA_031256615.1 Candidatus Methanoplasma sp.
CGCGGAACAGCCTTGCTAGTTTCACCGCATCGCCTGTTTCTTTGTATACCAGGCTTGAATCCACGACTATCCACTCTGTGTTAGGAATGTTCATTACAGGGGCTATCCTCCTGAGTTCCAGGATCGCATCTTTATAGGGTACAACGGATAAAGTGGCCTCACCGTCGGTTATCAGGATCACATAGCACCTTTCTTCGGGATTCTTCCGGATGTAATTGAGCATATACTCCCTTATCTGAAGCAATGCCGGACCCAGCGGCGTACCGTCCCCCGTCGTTGTATTTTCAAGGATGTCGCATATCCCTTCAACAGACCTGGTAAACGGGACCGACACCCTCACTTCTCCCGTCCTGAATGTTAGCAGCGCGACCTTATCTCTGTGAACATAGCTGTCCATGAGCATTGCCTTGACCCCGTTCTTTATGTAGCTCATCATCCCGCTCTTTACCAGAGAGCCGCTTACATCCACCGCGAAAAGGAAAGAACATGAGTCTCTTTTGACCCGTATCTTCTCTCTAATATCCTGCGGCTCTATGTTTATGCTCAGCCCTTTGTTCTCACGGGACCTCTGATACGGCGCTGCCGCGCGGACAGTGGCATCGAATGCTGGGTCCACCGATCTTCCTTCCGGTATCTTGAACCCTCTGTACCTTCCTGTCCGTTTGCTTACCGCTATGTTCTTCCTTTTTCCTGTATTTCCGGCTATCTTGTGCAGACGTATGGACTCCACCTTATCCAGATCATCCAGGTTCTCTCTGACGGAGTCTGTTATCTCCGCCACAGTTCCGAGGTCCTCGATCAAATATGACGGCTCATTCGAGAGATGGGTATGTTCAGGGCATTCCTCCGCTGTCTCTTCTGCATCCCCTGCCTCTTCTTCCGTTATTTCTTCTGTTTCTTCCGCATCATCGGACATTATTATCTCGGTCTGCTTTTTTTCCTCGGATGCTGCTCCGCCTTTCTGCGCCTCTGTCGCGCTCTTTTCTTTTTCCGCATCCCTTCTTCTGTGCAGAAGGCACATGACCGCAGCGTCTTTGATATCGGCATCTGAGACCGCGGTCCTCCCGTCGAGAGCGGCCAGGACCCTTGACACCTTTGCCACCGATATATCCGCACGGTGCCCTTTGACATCCAGATCCTTGCATACCGATGCTATTTTTCTGAGATCGGATCGTTTTATCTCCACATCTTTCAGCATCTTCCTGGCGTTTTCGATGCGCTGCAATATCTTTGCGTCATCCTCCGAGTACTTTTTTATGAACCCGTCGGGATCGGCTTCGTATTCCAGATTTGAAAAAATTATCTCTTCTCTGACCGCCATGTCATCGGCGGTGTAGGATTGAACGCAGATGTCAAACCTGTCGGCTATGCCGTCCGGCAGCATCTGCTCGGCTGGATCCATTGTCGCAATGACCATTGTTTCAACTTCATATTCCGCGGACATGCTTTCTCTCTCCACGATCACCTTCCCGGACCCGACGCATTCGAGTATGGAATTCAGCGTCTTCGGATCGAACAGATTGACATTGTCAAGATACAGGATGTTGCCGTTGGCCCTTTGCAGTATCCCTCCTTTTATCACGACCTTTCCATATTTGATGGCATCTTCTATGTCAAGCCCGCCGAACAGCTGCTCGTCCGTGACATTCTGCGGTATGTTCAGTATCTCTCTTCCGGGAAGCATCTCCACAAAGGATCTTACCATGACGCTTTTTGCTGTGCCTGTCGGACCTTTTATCAATACACCCAGAAGGTCGTCGTCTGCGGCGATGCACTCAAGTGCCTTTTTCGCAGTCTCCATGCCTTTTACTGCGGAGAAAGGGAAACCGCTCCTCAACAGAACTGATGAATGCATGTCCTTAATTCTCCGATGTCGAAAACAACCTCTTCAAAGGGTTTCCTCTTCACGCGGTGGGACATTACCATGGGCGCGACGGTTGCCATATCCTCTTTGCTTGCTTTCTCCTTTCCGTTCAGGGCCGCATAGGCCATCGCCGCCCTTACCATCGTTATGTCCGCTCTGTGGCCCTCCATCTCAAAATAGAGAGCGACGTGCGACGCCAATGCTATGAGGTCTTTATCCGGGAAATTGCCGGAGAGGATCTTCTTTGCTTCCACTATGCTGTCTTTTATTTTCTTGGTCTCTTCCGCACAGGATTCGGTGAACCCTATCGGGTCTGCGTCGAAGGCAAGCCTCCGCGACACTATCTCCGTCCTCGTCGACAGGTCCTTCTCTCCGTGTATCTCCACACACAGCCCGAATCTGTCGAGAAGCTGCGGCCTGATCTCCCCCTCTTCCGGGTTCATGGATCCCACAAGTACGAATTTTGAAGGATGTTCAAAGGATATTCCCTCCCTTTCAACATAGTTCACCCCCATTGCCGCGGCATCGAGGAGAAGATCGACCATGTGGTCTTCCAAAAGATTCACCTCATCCACATACAGAAGGTTGCCGTTAGCCTGTGCCAATACGCCGGGCTCGAATTTCTTCTTCCCGGTGCTCAGAACATGCTCGATATCCAACGTTCCCGCTATCCTGTCCTCGGTGGCGCTCAGAGGCAGTTCGACCACGCGCATGGGGGATATCTCTGTTTCCAGTTTCACCCCGGACGCGATCGCCTCGGCGCAGTCGGGGCAGTACCTCTTGCTCTGCTTAGGATTGCAGCGGTACATGCACCCTTTGACATGTTCTACTTCCGGAAGTACTTGTGCCAGTGATCTGACCGTCGTCGATTTTGCGGTCCCTTTTTCACCTCTGATAAGTACCCCGCCTATACCTGGGTCCACAATGTTAAGGAGCAGTGCGGTTTTCATCTGCTCCTGCCCAACGATTGCGGCGAATGGGAATAACAACTGTTTTTCTTTTGACATTATAATGACATTACTTTATGTTTAATTAACTCTCCGAACTACAAATTCCTTGGTCACGCAGAACACACAACAGCTATGCTGAACACAGAAAAAAACAGCGTCTGACAAAGTTCTTTCATTTCGAGCTGTTGCAGATTTTGCAACAACCGAATGCTTCCTGATCACTTCGGAGGCCTTTCTTAATATTTCACCATCTATGCTCATTTTGGAAAATGCGAATAAATTCTTTCCAAGGTCTTTGAGAGACGACCCGATATGATAAACAGAATTGTCTGCTATCGATAGTGCAATTATTAATGGCTGATGTTAAATACTAGCAATGGACCACTTTCGGGTATTTTCGGACATGTCCCTAATTCTTTTAAGTATCAAAATGGCAGGTAAGTATTTTGGAATATGCGATGACGGAAGACAACCATTGCAGAGGAAGCCTCGGCACAGGCTCAGACATTCGGATGCACGACCCAGATTACTATGAGTTCATTGGTATCAGATGGTGCGAGCATTGCAGGCGGGAGACCTGCATATGTCCAAGGTACATCAAATCGCAGAGAGGAACGGTGCTCTGGATGCATGAGGACATGGGAGCAATGATGGTATCCATCGACGACGATATCCAGCCGGGGGAAATGATCGGACGGTGCTATCATGAGATAGATCCTGAGAATGGTGTGGACTACGTGTATCAGCTGACAGATTACATGACGGGACCTCTGCACGGCTGCGTCTTTCAGGTAAAAAGGGTCGGCGACCGTTATACTCTGCCCGATGAGAACGGGCACATGAGAGGCATGGGCAGGAAAGCAAGGATCACTCCTCTTTTCAAATCATCTATGCATAAGTGAACTTATGATTATGCCGGGCTATATCTCCCTGAGCAATGATGCTCACCTCTGGCTGATGTTCACGTTACATGTGACCTCAAACACGCCGGAATACTGCGTTATGAGCCTTGACTTCTGTTCGGCGAATTGGACTCCGTATGTGTCTGTGCCCGAATACCCTCCGTCGGCGTTTGAATAAGATATCTTGCCCGGCACTATCAGCGTAGGGGTCCAATAGAAATTAACGGTCTCATCTACATCGTGCCAGATGCTGTACTTGTTCAATGCGGAATTGGTCCCGTTATTTTTGACGGTAACACCGTATCCGTCATACTCCCAGCTTGCCACAGGTAAGAGCGATACGAGTATCTGATCCCTTCCGTTTGATGATAACGGGGAGTACTCAAGCAGTTGCGATTGCCCGATGGATTCGATATATATGTTGGAAGTTGCTTTTCCGCCGCCCGGCATAGATTGGAGTCTGAAGTACGTTGCATAAAAGGTCTCATTGACCAACTCGATCTGAGAATAGTTCGTCATTCCTCTTATCCAGCCGTATTCGCTGCTTTTTACGTCAAAGAATGCAAAGGTGGTCTTGTACCAATAAGAGTACATAGGGATCATACCTTTCACAAAAGCGTGTTGGCCGCTGTAGGCGGCATTGTCTGCCCACACATATGCTCTTTCGAGAGCCTCTCCCAAGTCGTCGACCACTGCACTGTAACAAGCCACATTGTCTCCCTTTGTGTTGTCTGTAAGAGGGTAGTAAAGAAGGCCGTATATTGCTGCGTTTTCAACGAATGCGCTTCTTCCCAAGCCTGTATTCTCTCCGCTGAATATGTCCGGCGATTCTCCTATGTATAAGATCGGAACCTTGGGGGACAGCACTTCATTCAACTTCAGGTTCTCCAACCCCGACCATTTGCTGTCCAGAAAGATGATCACCCGCTCGGAGCCGACGGGCATCTCGTTCTGAACAGTGACGTGGTCGGTACAGTTCTCAAAATACGATTCCGTGGTCTGCTGATCCATATCATCAGAAACTACCACAACGGGCACATCGGTCTTCTCAGCGGAGATAAAATTGTCGTAGCCGCCGCCCTTGTAGTTATAGGGTGTGATGAGGTAAAACACAGCGCCTGTTGATGCTGCTATTATCAATACTATCGCGCAAACTGTGATGATTTTAATGTTGAGATCTGTGAGAAACCCCATACTGACAATATAGTTGCCGTTTGAATATATATGTATGTATGTATCTGCCAAAGAAGCGACAGTCGAAAATGTGATATTAATACAGAAAGATCATTCAATGATTATGACCGTAGTAAACACCACTCAGGCAAGGAAGGACCTGTACAACTTAGTCAAGAAGGTATTGGATGATGAAACGGTCATCATCACATCAAAGAGGGGCAATGTCGTCATGCTTTCCGAAAGCAACTGGGAAGGGATCGAAGAGACGCTTTATCTCATGAGCAACCCTGAGTTCATGAAGGATGTACGAGAAGCGCGCAACACTCCTGTTTCAGAACGTAAGGTATGGGGGTATAGTGCCGACGACCGGATTCGAACCGGTGAACTCCTACGAGAATGGATCTTGAGTCCATCGCCTTTGACCAGGCTTGGCAACATCGGCTTGTTTGAGTACGTAGTAACAAATGATAGATAAAACTTTACGGAAGGGTCGTGACCTCCGCCCTTTCCCCTGTGATATAGAAAGTGTGCTCGTGCTGAGAGACTATTCCCTTCTTCGCTTCTATCAATTGAGCATAACTTGAGAGCACACCGTGCCTCAGAAGATTCTTCACATGCTTCTCCGCATCGGGGAAATCGCAGCTTCTGGCACAGAACGGGAACGATTTGAATTCCGCTCTGATGTAATCAAAGAACTCCTGTGCTTTGGGGTCTTCCAGCTTCCTTTCCCTGAGTATCCTGACGATATTGCCCGGCTGACCGTTCAGGACCACCCCCACTCCGTTGGTGGCAAACGGTTCTACTGCTATCATCATCCCGGGCATGACCCTGTTCGTATTCCCGTCATTGTAGCTTGGTATCGAGACGCCGGCGTGCAGGTTGTACGGCTTTATCTGATGCCCGCACAGGTTCCTGATGGGTTTGAACCCGTCCCGCGCCATGCTCATCTCGACCACCCTTCCTATCTCATTGATAGGTGTCCCGGCTGCGAGGAATTCCGCCACAGCGTCTCTTGCATTCTTCGACGCTTCTATGAGGCTGCGATAGTTCTTTGTGCCGACCTCCACGGTACCGGCGGTGTCTCCGACGTATCCGTCCAGTTCGGAGCCGCAGTCTATCTTGACCACATCCCCTTTCTCAAATACCTTTTTATCATCAACGCATGGAGTATAATGGGCCGCGACCTCGTTGATGCTTATGTTGCAGGGGAACGCAAGGCCGCATCCTTTCGATCTTATGTAGCCTTCGACCTCCTGCGCAACATCATAGAGCTTTGCACCCTCTTTCACCATGTCCATGCCCAGGGATCTTGCCGCCGCGGCCACTTTCCCGGCCTTTCTGAGTTTGGAGAGCTCTTCGTCAGTCAGCATTTAGAACGGCCTCTATCTCCTCTATGGTTATCGCGCCCTGCCTGATGACCTCTACATCCCTGTTCATCAGCCAAACTATCGTGGACGGCCTCTTTAGTTCGCTGGGCCCTGCGTCTAAGTACATGCTTACGGAAGCTCCCAGGTCCTTTACCGCGGAGCTTATGTCGGTGGCATCGGGATGCGAGTGGACATTCGCAGACGTGGCGACGATGGGGCCTGTCTTTTTTATTATCTCCATCGCAACGGGATGGTCGGGGATCCTGATCCCGACCTTCTTTGACATCGACGTAACAAGGTCTGGCACATCCGGTTTCTTTTCTATGATTATCGTCAGCGGCCCAGGAAGGAACGCTTCGATGAGTTTGTCCGCATTGTCATTCAGGACCGCTATTTTCTCCATCATCTTCCTGTCGCTCACAGCAACGGACAATGCCATGTCGAACGGCCTGTTCTTTGCGATATAGAGGTTTTTCACGGCAACCTCGTTGAATATGTCGGCACCGATGCCGTACACTGTCTCTGTCGGATACACTATAAGGTTTCCTGCAACTATCTCGGCCGCAGCCTCTCGGATCACGCTGTTAAATTCGCGATCTGATAATTCTGCGCGGTCGCATTTCGCTATCTTCAATTCATTCCTCCCCTCATTATAAGACCGTTCCTTATCGCCCTATTGCCGTCGGCCACTATGTCCATATGCCCCGGATACAGCGTCTTTACATCGATCCCGCTCAGTTTCTTCAGGGACAATGTAAGCTCTTTCGCAGAGCCGGTGATGAAATCCGTCCTTCCGATCCCATATCCGAATACCGTATCGCCCGAGAAAAGAGAGTGCGTTACCTCGTCATACAGGCATATGCCCCCGCACGTATGTCCGGGCGTGTTTATCACCCGCAGCCTGTGCTCTCCGATGTCGATCGTGTCTCCTTCCATCAGTTCCGTCACTTCGGCCGGCCCTGCTGCCTTTCCGAACACTTCGGACAGAGTATAAGCCGGGTCTCCGCTCATTATATAGGGCGCATCACCAGCACCGGCAAACGCTTCGGAACCGAACTCATCCATCATATCCTGAAGGCCGCCTATATGATCAAAATGGAAGTGCGTGAGCACGATCATATCCAACCCCCTTCCGTTCAACACGCTTTTTATTCTGGCGATGTTCCTTCCGCTCTCGTTGCCTGTGCCCGTATCGATCAATACCGTTCTGCTGCCGATAACGAGATAAATATTCGAATCGGACGATGCGCCAGGATTGATCTGATGAACGACCATGAAAAACAGATTTAATAATGATATTTAACACTGTTTATCGAATAAAACGTGTGACAGACGCGGTGTAACACAGGTAAATAAATGAAACCGTCACGGCTTCTTCCAGACAGCGACCGCTATCGGCATATTGCCTTTTATGACCTCAAACCGGCTTGGCGGCAAGCCTATCTCGCAAAGGAACTCCCGGAAGCCATCCTCATCGAACTCCCTTTTCGGATCAAACCCTAAAACCCGCCATAAGCCAACGGACGGCCTTATGAAAAATCCCTTAAGCCCTTTGAGCAAAGCTACCGATGTGATGACCGAGCCGTTCGATATGCGCTTTAATTCCTCGGCGGCTTTCTGCGGTTCGTCGATGAGATGAAGGATCTGTGAGGCAATGACCACATCGTAACTTCCGTCG
>JAIRQG010000108.1 GCA_031256615.1 Candidatus Methanoplasma sp.
CGTTCTGCTCAAAGAATGGAAAAAAGGAAAGACGCTCATGGAGATCGCCGACAAATACAGGTTCCCTCCGATACTGACTGCGATGATAATATTCCAAGAGGACGGTGCCAGCAAGAAGCAGTTCTGGGAGTTCATAAGATCGCCGGAAACGCTTGAGAGCCAGCAGACCGCCGATGAGGTCAGGGACGTGATAAAAAATGACCTTGTGTACTCCCCGGCGGCCGATGAAAAACATAAAGAAAGAGGGTTTTGGGGAGAGGGGCTGCTCCAGGGTTGGCTGAACGAACAGAACATCACTTACAAGACAGAGAACGACCTCCGCGGCAACGAGAGGCAGAAGACCCCGGACTGCCTCCTCAGCGAGCCGATGCTCTACGATGGGAAGAAGATATGCTGGATAGAGAGCAAGGCATCATTCGGCGACAGCGTGGAATTCCGTTACAACTCGCGAAAACAGCTCTGCCCTTACACAGAACTCTTCGGTCCTGGCCTGGTCATATACTGGACCGGCTGCCTTGATGATCTGGAATGGCCGGACGATGTCTATGTTTCGGACATATCCGTTCTTGAAAAGAGACTTGAGAAGATCACTGAGTGATACTTTTCCTGTATTCTTCTCTCAGTTCTCCCATGGTCGCGGTCCTTTCCGCGAACGCGTTGTGCTTGTGTATTGATTCTTCGGATTCGCTCTTTACCGTTACCTCTACGTCATCCGGAAGTTCTTTGTATCTCCCAACGACCGATTCCAGAACATTTCTCACAACATCCTCCACGAACCTGGGATTATTGTGGGCATTGATGACGACCTGCCCCTCATCGTCCCTTTTCAGGAGTTCGTACGTCGGCGATGAGAACGCCTTCTGCACAATGTCTATGATCTCATCCGCCTCAACCTCAACATCGTCATCCATTCTGAACATGGCGGTGCAGACATTCCTTTGATTGTGCGACATCACAGCGGCCCCTTCGGAACAGTCCATCATCTCAGACACTGTCTGCTGGGCGCAGGGGCATGCGGTCATCCCTATCACTTCCACGCCGATCATTTTCCTTATCTTGTCTCCTCTGACGGCAGACCCGCTCGCCAGAAGTTTATACATCTCGAGCGTCCCCCTTCCGAACGGCGTTGTGCTTTCTCTGAAGTACTCCGCCCTGATGTTCACGCTCGCCATCTGGGCATACTCATGGTGGACGAGCAGTTTCTTGCACATGCCGCTTGCCATATTCTCCAGGCCTGAGACAGGGACCTTTATGCTCTCTTCCACCACATCGCTGAGGACCTCCACATTCCTGGACAGATGGGAACCTTTCTGCTCGGCCGGAAGGTCCACGAAAATATCTATCGAACAGTTCAGCGCTCCGTTCAGGGCGCTGCTGATGCCTTTTCTTTTAACTACGACCGGCTTCCTGACACCGGTCACGCCCACTTTGGTGAGTTTGGACCATGTATCGCCCTTCCGATACTGCACATCGCATTTCAAGGCCATGCAGCGTAATACCGTTATTACTTAAAAAGTATAGACTAACAACTAATTCAGTAGGAGCAAGGAATATCATGTTTCAATTCCTTCTCCGAAGTATGAAATGCGGTGTCGATGAGGCGGGGAGAGGCTCCGTGCTCGGGCCTTTGGTCGTGGGGGCCGTTTACTCCGAATCTGACGATGTCCTTATCGAGATCGGGGTCAGGGACTCGAAGAAACTTTCCCCGAAGACCAGAGAACGCATGTACGATCTGATCGCGGACGCCTGCGGGATCAGCATCATCACCGTCTCTGCGGCAGATATCGACGAAAAACGGAAAATGATGTCCCTGAACGATATTGAGCTTGATATGTTCGTCAAAGCCTGTTCGAAGATGCCTGTGTCCGCGGTGTATGCGGATTGCCCCGACGTGAACGAATCTGCTTTCTCCAAAGAGATGGGCCTGATGATGAACGGTCCGGAAATAATAGCAAGGCACAAAGCTGATGACATTTTTCCGGTAGTTTCTGCCGCGTCAATAATCGCAAAAGTAACAAGGGACAGGATGATCGCCGATATCCAAAAGGAGTTCGGAGCAGACATCGGAAGCGGATATCCAAGCGATGGCTGTACAATGGAGTTCATAGAAAAATGGATAAAAGATAACAGATGTCCCCCTCCGTATACACGCTGTTCATGGGAACCTGTAAGACAGATGATGACCGTCTCAAAGAACACCAAGATCAGCGACTGGTGAGATCATGAGCATGGAAGCTTCGATTCAGACACTTATTGACAAATTCCACAGGAAGATGGATAATGACGAAGAGGCAAAAAAAGAGGTAGCGCCTATTAAGAAAACGATCAATATCGATCTCGGGACAGAACATTACTCTTTAAAACTGGAGAACGCTCAGATAGACGGATTCTCGCCGCAGATGATCGATAATGCCGACATAACCATTCTGACGACCCCCGAAAGTCTTCAGGGGCTCATCGACGGCACCCTCAGACCGATGAAGGCGTACGTAACAAAGAAGATTGCCGTAAAGGGCAAGATACAGGACCTGATGTTCCTGAAAAAGTTCTTCTGAGCTTCGATGTCCGCGCCTTAAATACGATTTGCCGTGCCGGACAGAGCCGCCGCGCCATTGATGGCCATGCAAAGTTTTTATACCAATTCGCAGTAAGAGTAGATGATAGCGAGGTGGGGTAGCCAGGATATCCCGTCGGGCTCATAACCCGGAGACCGGTCGTTCAAATCGACCCCTCGCTACCATAACCTTATACAATAACATCCAAAACATCTCTGATTCGCTTTACGAAGATGCTTTTTCAGACCTTTCCGAAGTTGCAGAAATATTGATAATATTGTCTTTTATCATCTGACAAATCTTTGCACCCGCAATATATGTTCCATAGAATTAAACCTTCATTTACATAAGAAATCATTTACATTGAATTACATTGCCACAAATATTTTTTCTATTCAAATTTATTGTAATTTTTATCAATAAATTATGTTTGTTATAGTTTTTATAAATAAAACATAATAATTAAATAATCTGTAAACAATGCGTTGGCATGAACATATTCATCGGCAGACACAAGGAAATGAATGCTCTGAATGAATGGTACTCTTCAGGCGATTTCGAGTTCATTGTCCTCTATGGAAGACGGCGCGTTGGTAAGACGGCGCTTTTGGAGGAATTCGTCAAAGGCAAGAATCACATCTTCATAAGCGCAAGACGCACGAAAGGGGATGCGAACCTACGCTTGCTGAGAGAGGCCGTCAGCAACGCCTTCGACACCGACACAAAAGACATGGGTCTTGATGCCCTTTTGGGAACGATCTATGAGCAATCTGGAGAAAGGCTTACGCTGATCATTGATGAACTGCCGTATTTCGCTGAGTCTGATGAAGGCCTCGTAAGCGCTCTGCAGGTGTTCATAGATCGCAAAGCCCAGTTCTCAAAACTCTTTCTTGTCCTCTCCGGTTCTTCTATGGGGTTCATGAAACGTCAAATCCTTGGAAGCGAGAGCCCTCTCTATGGGAGAAGAACAAAAGAAATGTTCCTTAAGCCTATGGATTACCTTGAGGCGGCCGACTTCCTTGAGGGAAGAACCGCCTTTGAGAAAGCGTGTATCTACGGTGCCGTCGGAGGAGTCCCATTGTATCTGAAGAAATTCTCCGGCAGAAAGGACATCTTCGAAGTAATGGCAGAGGAGTTCTTCACGGACGGCCTGACACTGTTCTCGGAACCGGAAGCCCTGATAATGCAGGAGCTCAGAGATCCGCGGGCTTACAACGCCGTCATTGAAGCTATGGCTTCCGGCAAGGCACGGCTGTCGGAAATATCCGACACTTCCGGAATACAGGGGCCGGAGGCCTCAAGATTACTGACAGACCTCATTGACCTGGGCTATGTGGAAAAGGCTAGCCCGTTCAACGAGAAAGGCAACAGACGTTCCCTTTACTTCCTTTCCGATAATCTGTTCAGATTCCGCTACTATATCGCAGTTAATAAAAGGAACAGAATCGCTGAAGACACTCCGGACCGCATTGCGAAGAACATCAAAAGAGAGATGCCCGAATACATGGGGAAAATATTCGAAGACATTTGTGCACAGTTCATCAGGCGTATAGGCTATCCTATAACCGGAAGATGGTGGGGTTCTGCAAGCAAAAAGACGATGGAGATCGATGTCATAGGGTCTGTTGCATCGGAAGGAAGACGCATCGGATTGTTAGGAGAATGTAAGTTCACAAATAAAGAGGCCGATATGAAAACAATCGAGGATCTTATTGAGAGCGCAGAACAGGTGATGGGATTTGACGTGAAGAATTATGCTATTTTCTCCAGGTCTGGCTTCACGGAGTCGCTTGAGCTGCGGGCAGAGGCTGAGAATATAGCGCTGGTCACGCTTGATGACCTATACGATCCAGAATTCGTAACGGAAATGCGGTCCAAGCGCATTGGGTTATGAACCTTTCTGTGCATATCCACCTACACGGTGTGGCGGTGTCTTTTTTGTGAATTCAGAGGAGGTTCTTGGCTTCTTCCGGAGTTATCTCCAGCGCTTTGAGCATATACTCCAGCGCTTTCTTCGCATACGGCGCCCTTGCTTTGGGGTCCTCCATGATCTCGCCGTATGTCGCCATGACGTTGTTGAAATATTCTATGGCAAATTCCGAATACAGCGATGACTCAAGAGATTCGTCTATCTGAGCGGCCTCGTTATACGCTTTCTCGGCCTCGTCGTATTTATTCACCGATATGCAGAATGACCCGTACGACTGGTAGTATTCTACTTTGTCGCCATCCAGTTCTATCGCTTTCTTGTAGGCATCCATTATCTCTTCCGGCGCGACCTTCGCACCGAACATCCCCGATGCGTAATTTCCGCATTCGGCTTTGTAATACCACATCTCCGCATTTTTAGGATATTCTTCCGCAAGTTTCTTGAAATGGGAGTATGCTTTTTTGAAGTCCCCTTCGTCCATTGCCTTCATTCCGGCCATTATCTTTTTGTCCGGCGTGTCTTCTGCCATAATTATGATATTGAGAGGAATGGTTTTAATCTCTTTCCCTCACTCATAGGGTTTTATGATGCGTCGGACGCTGTTTTGACCGTCGGCGATACTGCCCAAAAATGCCGATTATTAGAATGTTTATCGGTGTATCACGATGAGATGACAGGCGGAGGTGTAACGGCCCCTGAAGGGCTGGTCCTTAACGCGGCCGGATGAAATCGTTTCGGTTCATTAAGGCCCTTCGACCATGGCCGTGCCGTTCACAGCGCCGATCCGAACACGAACCGTGGTGGGGCCGTTCGGCTTTTCGGTTGCTATAGCCGGATGGTCTCGGGTTTGCCGCCTATACGGAAGGCACCGACCCCAATCTTACCATCCAGCGGTATTCTCATGACACTGCATCAAGAATTTAAGTCTGACATGGGGATGTCCGGATTCCCTGAAGGTGGCGTTTCATACGCTGCGGTGACTCCGAAGCTGAGTATAAGCTGCCTGCACAGTTATTTCAGACGAAGTCAT
>JAIRQG010000110.1 GCA_031256615.1 Candidatus Methanoplasma sp.
AAAGGCAAGATCTACCCCATAAATCCAAAATATTCCGAAGTCGAAGGGCTGAAATGCTTCTCTTCCGTAAAAGATATCGATAACCCGCCTCATCTTTCGATAATATGTATCCCAGCTTCTGCCGTCCTCGGCACGGTTGAGGAATGCTGCGAAAAAGGCACAAAGGCGATCTCCGTCATCTCTGCAGGTTTCAGGGAGATCGGCAAGGAAGGGGTGGAGGCGGAAAGGAAGATCGCCGAGATCGGCAGAAGATACGGAGTAAGGATACTCGGCCCCAATTCTTTGGGTCTCATGAACGCCCACTTGAACATGAACGCGACCTTCGTCTCATCAGAACCTAGAAAAGGCAACATAGGAATAATATCCCAATCGGGAGCGATATGCGCAGCCGTCCTGGATTGGGCGGACCAGGCACAGATAGGGTTTTCGAAATTCGTTTCCATCGGGAACAAGGCGGATCTGGACGAGGCGGATATCCTGGAATATTTCGGGAAGGATGAAGACACGGCCGTGATAGGTATGTACTTAGAGAGCACGGACGACGGTAGGAAGTTCATGGATGTCCTTTCATCCGTCACGCCGAAAAAGCCCGTGATCATCCTGAAGTCTGGGAAAAGCGATTTCGGGGCCAAGGCCGCGACATCCCACACGGGCGCAATGGCGGGGAAAGATACGGTCTTCCAATCGGCCATAAACGCATGCGGGGCGGTAAGGGTCAAAGACACGGACGGCCTTTTCGATGCGCTCCAGGCTTTCTCGCTGATACCCGTTCCGGAGAAAGGAGGGATCGCGATAATAACGAACGCAGGCGGATTGGGGGTGATGGCCGCCGACGCGGTAGCGGAAAATTCAGTGAAGACCGCTTCCCTTTCAAACGAAACAAAAAAGAAACTGCGCTCATTCCTCCCGAAGGAAGCTTCGTCTGAAAACCCCATCGATGTTTTGGGCGATGCCTCTTCTGAAAGATATTTAGAAACGCTGAGGGTCGTGGCGAAGGATGAAGATGTTTCATCGGCTGCGGTCTTGCTCTGCCCCACCGACCTGGCGGACCCCGAAGAAATAGCCCGGGGGATCCTGAGATTCGGAAAAGAGAACCGTTTCCCTGTGGCGGCAGGTTTTGTCGGCGGGGAGAGGATCGGAAAAGGAGCTGCTGTCCTGAGGTCTTCCGGCATCCCGATATATCCCTCAGCTGACAGGAGCATATACGCGCTGGGGCTTCTGTATGATTACATCTCATCAAGGGACAAAATAAGAAAAAGGGCCTTCCCCGCATCAGGAAAGGAGGGGAGCAGGGAAGCTGCCATGAAGGTCATTGACATTGCGATCTGTGAAGGAAGGCGTTCCCTCAGCGAAGACGAGGGCAGGGCGGTCCTGGAAGCATACGGTATACCCACTGTAACGGGAGGAAAAGCAGAAACCGCCGAGGAAGCAGTCAAACTTGCAGAAAAGCTCGGATACCCGGTCGTGATGAAGATCTCCGCCCCGGACATAGCGCATAAAACAGATGTCGGGGGAGTTGTCCTCAACATCCGTTCTTCGGAAGAACTGAGAAAGAATTTTGAAATAATGATCTCGAAAATAAGGAACCGCCTGCCTGATGTAAGGATCGACGGCGTCTCCGTTCAAAGCATGGCATCAGGAAGAGAGATGATCGCAGGAGTATCAAACGACAGGCAGTTCGGCCCCGTTCTCACTCTGGGCCTTGGAGGCATCTTCACAGAGATAATGAAAGATGTTTCCGTCGGCGTCCTCCCGTTGGACGATGAGGATCTTGACAACATGATACATTCCCTGAAGTCCTACCCTCTTCTGATCGGCGCCAGAGGGAAACCTCCGGCAGACGTTCCGGCTTTCAAAAACACTTTACATTCCTTCATGACATTGGTAAACGAACTTCCCGAGATATCCGAGATCGAAATGAATCCAGTGATGGTCGGAGACATCGGCGCCGGATGCGTGGCGGTGGACGCACTCATAACTTTGAAGGGGGTCAAAAAATGAAAAAAATATTCATCGGATCTGTAAAAGAGCGCTCTGGAAAGAGCATGTTGGCGTTAGGTCTGGGATTGAACTTTTCCGGGTCTGTCTCCTATTTCAAACCGTTCAGGGAATCGGTCGCCGTTTCTAACGGAGAACTGATCGATTACGACACGCGCATGATGAAAGAAGCGCTGCGCCTCAATACGAATGAGAACAAAATGTCGCCGTTCCCCATCCATTTGATAGGTTCGGTCTCATTGAACGATGTGCGTTCCGCTTTCGATTCTTTGGGAGAGCATGATCTGGCGGTCATAGAAGGATCGAGAACGTTCATGGACGGTTTCTCTTCAGGCCTTTCCGGCTTTGACATATCGAAAGCGCTGGGCGCAGATGTCGTATTGGTCTCCCCCTCGGACAGCAGATCGGCTGATTTCCTGTCTCTTCTGAACCGCGCCGCTTCTCTTTGGGGTGTGAAGATAAAAGGCGTGGTCCTTTTCGGGGAAGGAGATATTTCAAAGATGCTGGAAAAGAACGGGTTGGATGTGCTGGGCAGAGTGCCCAAGCAGGAGAGCCTCGGAGAGATGACGATGCACGAGACGGCGAAGGAATTGAACGGAACGGTCCTCACCCCCGTGAAAAAAGAGACGGTGAACGGATACAGCCTCGGCGTCACGAATGCTGAGAGCGTGTCAAAGAGCGTGAGGGCAAACCCGGACCGCGCCGTGATAATAAACGGCAACCGATCGGAACTCCTGCTGTCGGCCGCTTATGCCGGCGCAGGATGCATAATCGCCGCAGGAGGCATCACTCCCTCTCCCTCCCTGCTGTCGGCTGCCGAACGGTCGAACTGCACCGTTATCCTGACGGATCTCGATCCTGTGACAGCATGCGAGAAGATGGAGCGGAGGTCCCTGACCTCGGTCTCGGGGAACACGGCCAAACTGGAAAGCATAAAAAAGATCATAGGAGAAAATGCCGATCTGTCAAAGATATTCGGGTAAACCCTTCGGGCTGCGTTAAGCTTTTTACTTCCTGAGGTTTAAACTGTGTTTTCCACATTCACAGGAACATTGCCATGTATATGGGGATATACACTATGTTCCCTTCTACCCTGAGGTCTTTGGAGTGGACCACATATCCGACGTCCGCTCCAGATGAGAACTTTCCCATGAAACGGTCGAGGGACGCATGTCTGCTGGAGACTCCTGATTTTACCTCAATGGGGACGATCTTTCTTCCATCTGCAACAATGAAGTCCACTTCCTGCATATTCGTAGAGTCTTTGACAGAGAACTTACTGAACACAAGCCTGTGTCCCGCCGATACGAGCTCTTGTGCGACCATATTCTCAAAGAACATGCCTCCGTTGACCCTTATTTTACTCTTCAGAATATCTGCATAGACCTCATCACGATCCCCTACATTGGAATCAAATGATGCTGTTATCAGTAACCCGGTGTCTGCCAAATATATCTTGAAGGTGTGCTCGTCGAGATTGAGGTCCAGAGCGGGGCTGGGATTGCTGTTGCGGTAGCACACATTCACGATCTTTGATTCGCTTAGCCATGTTATGCTGTCGAAATATTCTCTTGTCTTTGAACCTTTTTTCAGTTGAGACGGACTGAATGTCTTCTCATGCTTTGATAAATACGATGGGATCATGAGGAAAATGCGTTTGGACTTAGAACCGCGGTCTATTTTGATCTTTGACGTATCATCAGCATACAGCTTCAGGATCAAACGTTTGGCAGTCTCTACAGCCTCAAAGTTTTTCTTTTCAAGATACGCCTCCACGGCTTGAGATCGGAAGAGCAC
>JAIRQG010000065.1 GCA_031256615.1 Candidatus Methanoplasma sp.
ACATTCATTCTTGTGGATGTTGATGAGAACGACGCCGATAAAGACGTCATGGCCGCGATACCGGGTATGACAAAAGCGATGTAAGGTATCTCGCTTTCCACCATCATTCCCACCCCCACACCGAATGCTATGAGATACAGCAAGGGACTCATTACACTTGAGATAAGGATGTTCTTGACATTGTGCTTCATGAAGATGAGGTCGCCCCACATCACGTAGTAGACCTCTTTGAAGAATTCCATGATCAGTTCCCCCCTACTTTTTTACCGGTGAGTTCAACAAAACAATCTTCCAGGCTGGTATTCCTTATCAGCACCGTGTTCATGTCATCTATGGTGGCGGCGAAATCTTTCGCATCGTTCCTTGATGAAAAATACCTGTACTCTGTATGGCCGTCCGCTCCGTAGTATTCGACCGCGGTCGATCCGACCCTATTGCAAAGTTCGGCAGGCGTTCCGTGGGCTATGAGCTTTCCGTCATCGATGATGCC
Source organism: Candidatus Methanoplasma sp. (assembly GCA_031256615.1). Lineage (GTDB taxonomy): Archaea > Thermoplasmatota > Thermoplasmata > Methanomassiliicoccales > Methanomethylophilaceae > Methanoplasma. The sequence goes on from JAIRQG010000065.1 coordinate 491, forward strand.
AACCATGTTGCAGAGGGCCTCCACCTCTTCTATGTAGTGAGAAGTCAGGAAGATGGTCGTTCCGCCCTCGTTAAGCTTTCTTATCAGATCCCAGAGCAATCTTCTCGCCTTGATATCCAGCCCAGCCGTGGGCTCGTCAAGGAAAAGCACCTTTGGCTCGTGTATGAGAGAACATACTATCGCCGCTCTCTTTTTCCATCCCCCCGATAGTGAATCTATCATTCGGTCCATATATTCACTCAGGCCCACATACTCTGCTATCTCGTCGATCCTCTTCTTCCTTTCATTTGCGGGTATCTTGTGCATCATCGCATGATGCACCATATTCTCCCTGACGGTCAGATCTTTATCGAGACTGATCTGCTGCTGTATCACTCCCATGAGTTTTTTCGCTTCTTTGGGTTTCTTCATTACGTCGTGTCCGCCTACAGAGATCTTACCCTCTGAAAAATCTGTAAGCGTAGCGACCACGCGCACGGTTGTTGTCTTACCGGCACCGTTCGGTCCCAGAAACCCAAATATGTCGCCTTCATTCACTCGAAGGTCCAATCCGTCGATGGCTGGTTTATCGCCGTATTTTTTGACGACACCCTCTAAAACTATGATCTCTGGCATTTGCTGTCTCTCCAGATTATTAAACATCTTGGATTATACATCCAATGTATATAATCATCTCCACCGATGTGCGTAGATACTGTTTATGTCAAATCATTTTAATGAGTTGGATTATACATCCAAATGGTTAAATACATTTGAATTCCTTAATTTTTGAAGGTAACAATATGCTCGGAAAAATGCAAATAATCGCAATTGCGGTCGTAGCAGTTGTCGTGGTTGCCTCAATAGGGATTGCATGGGCAGTTCTTGGAGGAGGCGATGGGCATGACAGGGTAAGCATAGATGCTCAATTGGAAGTTTTCGGCAATGCTAACGGAGACAATGTAATCGATCATGATGATCTGACGATCATATTGGACATCATCAAAGGCGAGAAATCTTTTGAGGACCATCCTCTTGCTGACGCAAACTGCGATGGCATCATTGATCAGAGAGATTATGATCTTACGAACAGCATAATCAATGCTAATCCTGACCATAAAGTCAGAATAAATATCATCAACTACTACATTTCGGATGCATATGTTGACAGTGTATTATACCCCATTACATCCGCTGCGGCAACAGCCTCATTGAACTCACTTCTGGCATTCAAATATCTTGGGATCACAAATGAGCTAAAGGGACTGACGTACTCATCGCTTGATAGTTCATTATTCTCAGAATACATTACCCTCATGAACGCATTTCCAACTTTGGGAATAAACGTATATACAATGGATGTGGAACGCGTATCCACCTGCGTAACAGACTATGGCATCTCGGCCATAATCTCTGAAGATAATGTAGCATATCTCCCCAACGCCTCTCCTGCTTCAAATATCTTGAACGGAACGGGTGTGGATATTGTTAGAATAAAACCCGGAGTGGTCGATAGCGAAGAATACATGTCATCGATACTTATTCTGGCATTTCTGTTTGATACCGACGGCAAAGGATATATGAAAAAGTGTTTGGAAGTGATAGAATGGTACGAAGACTTTTTTACGGATCTGAACAACAAGCTTGGAGATGTAAAGAATAAGGTCTCTGCCGTCGCCTCTTCAATGACCACATACGTTTCACTATTAACCTCCAACAATACCGAGATCATACAGGCAGCAGGTGCCGAATATCCTCTGGCTGACCTAAAAAGCGGATCTTCTACGTCTATAGCGTTCACACGCGGATCAGATACATGGCTATATAATTACAAAATAGACCGCCTTATATTGTTAAGGGGTTCTTCTTCGGCGGCCACAGGGCCGTTCAGCTGGTACGGCGGTACGGCAATGACCACGGGATTCAACACCGTAAAAGGATATTTTGATAATTGGGAATCCACAGAATGTTACAAAAAAGGCAATGTCTACATCGTGTGCGGAGATATGCCTGTAATCCTGAGGGTAGCATACGTAGCGCAGATACTATATCCGAATATCTTCGGACAGGATTTCGCCTACAACTACAATGTGGATTTTGTGCAGAAATTCTTCGGCTGGGATGAGAATATGATAAAAGACAAACCATTCTGTATTTCCATGAGCGATGTGGGAATAAAAGTTTAAAATAAAACCGGGACTCCCCGGTCTTTTTTCTTATTATTTATTTTTCTTTATTTTCCTTTATTGAATTTTCCGTAATGCCCCAAATGTATCGTTTTTCATATCGTTTTTTTTACGCTGGCTGTGTTCATATTCCTGCATATGAATGAGTTACTATTTTTTAAGTTGGATAATACATCCAAATAATTAAATATGTTCTATATCATCAAACTTTTTGAAAGTAAAGGTGACAGTTATGCTTAACACCAAAACAATAGTTATCTTAGTTGTAGCCGTTGTTGTTGTCTCCTCTATTGGTGTTGCGTGGTTTGTCTTTGGCGATGAAGGACGCGACAGAATCGAGATAGACGCACAATTGGAAGTTTTCGGCAACGCGAACGGAGACAATACGATAGATCAGGCAGACCTCGATCTCATACAAGACATAATCAAAGGAGAGAAGTCCTTTGAAAACTATCCTCTTGCAGATGCGGACTGCAACGGAGTTGTTAACCAACTTGATTACAACCTCACTAACAGCATAATCAACGCTAGTTCCAATAATAGGGTAAGGATCAACATCCTCAATCACTATGACGGAGGAACGCTCGTTGAAACCGTTATGTATCCTGTAACATCCGCCGTGGCGACGGGTGCAGCAAACACTATCCTCATCTTCAAGTACCTCGGGATTGTCAACGAAATAAAGGGTTTATCTTGGGCGGGAGCACCTGACGCCTTTTTGTTCTCGGAATACCAGCACCTCGTTACCGAATCAAAAAGACTTGAGACATCCGCCACAAGGATGAGCGTAGAAAAAGTATCGGAACTTGTGACGAGTGATAAAGTTTCTGCAATAGTGACAGCAGACAACAGAACATATGTCACAAATGCTGGAACGTTCAAGCAGATGGGCGTTGATACAATAAGAGTAACACCAGCAGCGGTCGACAGCAGCGACTATATGTCCACAGTCCTTATGATCGCCTTCCTGTTCGATACCGACGGTAAGGGATACATGCAAAAGTGTTCTGAGCTTATCAGCTGGTATGAGGGCTTTTTCACAGACCTTAATAGCAAACTTGACGGTGTGAAGAAAAAGGCCTCTGCCGTAACATCCTCATCAAACACAGCAGTTTCATCAAACACCTCTGATTACACCGATGTCTTAGTGGCAGCGGGCGCAGTGTTCCCGATAACCGGCATAGATTGGGCGGGGTCTGCGTCAAAGAGCTATGATTACAAAGAGGACACGTGGCTTAACGTCTTTAAAATAGACTATCTCATTCCGATAAGGACCTCTGTGGAAGGGGCGTTCAGCTGGTACGAAGGTACGGCGATAACCAAAGGAAGCTCTACTCTGAAGAATTACATGAGTTTCTTCCAAACCCTAGAATGCTATCAAAAAGGTAATGTCTACGTCGTGTGCGGAGATATGCCTGTTGTTCTCAGGATAGCATACATAGCGCAGATATTATATCCAAATATCTTCGGCCAAGATTTTGCCTATAACTATAATCTGGAGTTTGTGCAGAAATTCTTCGGCTGGGATGAAAGCATGGTAAAGAATAAACCATTCTACGTCTCCATGAGCGATGTGGGGCTTTAAACACAATGCCGGGGCAACCCGGTCCTCTTTCTTTATCATGACGGTGTTTGAATGGATGTTGATGAGGCGTCAAACAACAATCTTAAGGTTGGCTACAAAAAATATACAAGACGGAAGATAATTTTCATATTTTTGTGTGTAGTGGCCGCAATATCCTCCATTGGGCTCTCGGTGTCCATAGGCGGCAGGAACATAGAATTCGTTCAAGTATATGTGACGATATTCGATCACATTTTCGGAAAGTCATTTGTGCCCGGAACATCCGAATGGATGGATGATTTCATCATATGGAATGTCCGGATCCCCCGGGCTGTGTTCGCTGCGGTCGCAGGGGCAGGATTGGCCGTTGCGGGAGCCGTTATGCAAAGTGTGATGAAAAATCCACTTGCCGATCCTTACACTACGGGGATATCATCTGGGGCGTGTTTCGGTGTGGCTGTGGCCATGGTCCTTGGCCTTACTGCATTCGGCGGTGCCGGGCAATACGGAGTCGTACTCAATGCATTTATTTTTGCAATGGTTCCGATGGCACTGATCGTGGTATTGGCTCCTCTGAGTAACAAATCTCCAGCCACTTTGATACTGGCGGGAGTCGCTTTATCATACCTTTTCAATGCATTGAACACACTTTTGCTTATTACAACAGACGCAGAGAAATTAGCTACGGTATACAGATGGCAAATAGGATCATTCACTGACATAACGTGGGACAGCGTTCCGCTGATGTTTATCATCACCGTGGCGGGCCTGACAGTTATTTTTCTTCTATCAAGACAGCTGAATCTTATGGCATTGGGAGACCAGCACGCAAAAAGCATGGGGCTGGATGCAAACTCGCTAAGGGTGGTTTGTCTCATCATAATGTCTCTTATGGTTGCTTCAGTCATCGCATATGCGGGAATAATCGGATTTGTCGGACTTGTGTCGCCGCATATAGTCCGGATGATAATAGATGCGGATAATAAATTCGTGATACCTGCATCGGCCGCTTTCGGGGCTGCGTTCCTCATGATCGCCGATCTGATATCCAGAATGCTATCCGATGTAGGTGCAGTGCCTGTGGGAGTGGTGATATCCTTTATTGGTGCGCCGATATTTTTGTACCTGATCATTACCCAAAGAAGGAGCATGTGGTAATATGTCAGAAGAAAACAGGTCTTTGAAAGCTGCCTACAGAAAACACTTGAAAAGAAGCATTCTGATAACAGCCACGATCATTGTTCTGACCGTTGTAACAGTAATAATTTCAATTTCTATATCTCAGTATCCTCTTGGATTCATTGAAGCGTTTCACATCCTGAACAATCATTTGAATGGAGAGGTGGGTACCCAATATGCAGATTGGTTGAAGGATCAAATTGTATGGGACATGAATCTCCCGAAGGCGATAGGGGGCGTGGCGGTCGGGGCTACTCTGGGAGTGGGAGGAGCGATAATGCAAAGTATAATCAAAAATCCTCTCGCGGACCCATATACTACGGGTATATCTTCCGGCGCCATGTTCGGCGTCACCGTATGTCTCGTATTGGGGATAAGTTTTGTTCCGTTCGCAGGAGGAGATCTGGCACAAATAATAAACGCATTCGTTTTCTCTCTTATACCGGCAGCGGTCATCATATTTGTCTCTACATTCAAAAAGATGAGTCCTACAATGATGGTGCTTATCGGGATCGGCGTGATGTATGTATTCACCGCATCCACAACTCTATTAAAATTCACCGCCTCGGATGAAACCATAGATGAGATATACAGATGGGGCGTAGGGTCCATCGGAAAAATAACTTGGGAGAATTTACCGCTCCTTCTTGGAGCTATGATCTTCATTATCACAGTGAGCATGTTCTTGTCAAAGAGCATCAATATACTCTCATCAAAAGACGAATCCGCACTGAGTCTTGGCGTGAATCCGTCAAGGATGAGGCTCATATGCCTGATAGTGGTTTCCGTTTCCACTGCAGTGGCTGTATGCTTCACAGGCACGATCGGTTTTGTCGGGCTTGTATCGCCGCATATAGCAAGAATGACCGTCGGATCCAACGTTAGATATCTTATACCATGTTCTGCCGCAGTGGGAGGGTTCATGCTGATAGCGGCAGACTGCATCGCAAGGAATGCGGGAACAACAGGCCTGCCCGTTGGTGTGATAACTGCTTTAATAGGTAGTCCATTATTCCTTTACTTCTTAATAAGACAGAAGAAAAGTGCATGGTAAGCGCATCAGGGTATCGGTATGGGCATAATCATAAAGGCAGAAGGTCTGAAAAAGTCCTTTGACGGTTTCGAGGCTGTAAAAGGCATAGACATAGAGGTCGAAGAAGGAGAGGTCTTCGGCTTCCTTGGTCCGAACGGTGCCGGCAAAACAACAAGCATAAGGATGCTCACCACAATGCTCAGGCCCACATCCGGGAGCATCACCATAAACGGATTCGGTCTAGATAAGGACCTGACTGAAGCCAAAGCTTCCATCGGAGTGTGCCAGCAGCACATAAGTCTGGACAAGGACATAACGGTGAGACAGAACATCAAGCATCATGCGATCCTGCATAAGATGCCCTCCAAGGAGATCAATCCGAGGATAGAAGAGCTGTCGGAGCTAATGGAGTTAGGACCTCACATGGATAAGGAGGTCGCTGAACTTTCCGGAGGATGGAAGAGGAAGGCTTCGATAGTCTGTTCAATAATCCACAGACCAAAGATACTGTTCCTCGATGAGCCAACCGCAGGTCTGGACACAAAATCGAGGCACATGTTATGGGACCTGATAAGACAACTGAACCATTTAGGCACCACAATATTCCTTACGACCCATTACATAGAAGAAGCAGAGGACCTCTGCGATAGAGTCGCCATACTTAATCAGGGTAAGGTGGTGGCTCTGGGCTCGCCGCGGGAGCTGTGCGATTCCGTTGGCCGCATAACCGTAGAATATTCCGATGAAAAAGGAAAAAAGACCATGCTGCAGTTCCCGGACAGGGAGTCCGGAAAGGAATTCATGGCAACCCTGAAGGATAACGCGACAATGTCTTTGAGAAAGACCACGCTTGAGGATGTGTTCCTCATTATGACGGGCGAGGAATATTTCAAAGGAGGTGTCTGATATCAGATTGCCGAGGATCTTGGACGAATCATACAGGGTCGCATGGGGCGATCTGTGTTACTTCAAAGAAAATGCTGTCACAATACTGATATCGTGCCTGATCGGCCCGCTGCTCTATCTTGTGGCGTTCGGATACGGGATCGGAAGCGGCATGCAGAGCGGTGTTGACGACTACGTTAGATTCATCATTCCCGGCATAATATCAATGGCAACTCTGTCGGCGACATTCAGTTTCGTATCGTCCAAGATACTGATACAGAAACTGTTCTACACAAGTTTCGATGAACTTTTGCTCTGTCCGATAAAACCGTCATCCGTTGTTCTGGGTAAGTGTTTGGCAGGAATCCTGAGAGGAATGTGCAGCTGTGTGATAATCCTCATGATCGGGCTTCTGATATCTCCTGGAATAAAAGTAACGGCTTTCCTGTTCGTGCTGGCGTTCATTGCTTCCTTGACCTTCTCGCTGCTTGGGATCCTGGCAGGTCTCCTTGCAAAGAAGCATAACACCCTGACCGTCTTCTCCAGCCTGGTAATTGTCCCGATGACCTTCTTCAGCGGTACGATATTTGACATATCCAACTTGCCGGCAGTACTTAAGTATGCAGTATATGCGCTGCCGCTGACACATCAGACCGAATCCATAAGAGCGGTCATGCTGGATCTTCCGATCCCTTGGCTGTCTGTTGTTATAATGTGTATCTACTGTTCAGTGTTTTTCTTTGTGAGCTATTACCTCATAAAACGCAGAAGCTTTTGATACGTTGCATAATATCACCATTTACGAAACAATGGTCCTGCATATAGCGTAATGCGGTGTTTAAAACATAAGATGCAAAAAAAGTTGAAAAAATGACCAATTTTGTATTGAGAAGTTTACATTTTCAATGTGTTGGATAAAGATGAGAACTATCCTGAAAAGAAAATTGCTCAAAAAGACACATCTATTTATTTTGACATTTATTATATGATATCTTATACAAACGGGCCAGCGGATTTCCAGCCGCTCACGGCTCTGTTGGGATTAAGATCCGACCACTTCTCAAACGTGTGGAGATTGAAATGCGCCATTGTGAACCCTACATAGAACACCCACCCAACGGAAACATCCAGCCCCGGCGTCTCCACCCAAGACCCGACCGAGGCCAATGAAGTGTCGATCGATGTCCAGAACCAATTCATCCAATTGTTTCCGTACCATTCTGTGCAGTCCTCTGTGTAAATTCCGACTGCGTCGTTCGAGACTCCGCCTATTGACCTGATCCATCCCCTGCGGGTGATGCTGCAAGGAATCTCTGCACCGTTAAGGGCAGCGAGAAGCCCTTGTACCACACTGTCTGATCTTGCATTTATCCATCCGCTCTCGAACGCAGCGGACTCCTTGTTGAAATCAATATAGAACCAATAAGAGTTCTTACCGATATTTTCTGCGTTACCTTCATCGCAATTCGTGATAGGGTTCTGTTTCTGATGACTTTTTTCCACTTCTAACTCTTATTGGTCAATCACAAACTCATTAATAACCATTTGGATTATACATCCAACCATGCTATTCAAACTTTTTTAAGGCCTAAGACAATATTTCTGGCCGTAAACAGAACCTTCTTTAAGTTTGCTTAAAATTATTAAATCTTTGCAACAAATTGTCTCTTCATGCCATCATAGAAGATCGAGCGAAATGGCTATGGCCGATATCGCGGCAACGCTTGGGTCGCTTGCGCCGCATATTATCATTACATCTCCCTCCTCCATTCCTTTGCTTCGGAGTTCTGCGGCGAATTTCGGATCTCTGACGTCCATGTTCCAGTTCTTCGGCATTATAAGTGTGCTGTTACTGATCATAAAGACCGATGCGCCGTTGGCTCCCATGATTATGCCTCTATCTCTCTGATGTGCGCCGTTCGTTATCTTTTGAGCGACGCCGCGTACCAATACCCCTTGTTGATATGCGCCTATGACATATTCTGACCTATTGACATCCACGATCCTCATGGGGATGCTCTGCAGGAGTTTGCAGCCTTTTTCGGATATCACTATCCCGGTCTGTCCGACGGTTATGGTCCCCCATTCTTTCATGATGAGTGTCATCTTCCTTATGCTTCCTTCACCCACATCTATGTCTTCTGACAGTTTGGATCTGCTTATCGGCCTGTTCTTATCCAGTTTCGCAAGCATGTAATAGATGTGAGCATCTCCGAACCTGCAAGCAGGCCCGCATTCCGAACTATCGATAAGCATCATTTAGAACCATTCCCCCTCTTTCTTGCAGCATAGGGAGTTGACTGCCATCATAACTCTGTTCAGAGATGAGTCTGTAGCCCTCGCGATGCTTACGGGATCCTCTCCTTTATTGAATCTGACAAGGATCTCCGCATCAGTAATGTGCAGTCCTATCTTGCTCCCTATTTCTATTATCTTTATTGCATCGTCAGCATCCGATCTGAGGATGGCCGACAATGCCTGACCTGAACTGGCGTATATCTTGTTCCAATTGGGCCTCTGATATCCTGCGCTCCTTTCTCTGAATACAGGCGATCCACTGTACACGGAAAGAGCGGTCCAACAGACAGGACATCTGTTGACCCGGTCGCTTTTCATCTTTCCGCTGTATCCGCACCTTATGCACATACATTCCACAAATTCCGGCATAAGGTCTCCTGATCGGCACTTGGGGCATTTCTCCGGCAGGCCTCTGTCCGCCCTGTGATTCCATTTGGATCCGCATGACCCGCATCTGAATTTCTCTGTATCTTTGTCCCAGAGCTTGGACCTGCATCCCGGACATACCAGCGGGCTATCCAGTTTGCTCATCCACATATGGGAACACTGTTTGCACTTATGCCTATTCAGACTGCGGTTGTTCCACATATTGCTGGAACAAGCGGGACATTTTCTGGGGCATTCCTTTTTCTCGGAGTCTACATCCCACATGTTGCCACAGGCTAGACACACATGTTTATCCGATATCTCCGGCAACCGTCTTTCATCGACCGCCTCGGCAGACTCCTCCTTTTCCGAAATGGCCACCAGCCTTTTCATCCCGTCATAATAGTGATCTCTCAAAGGATCTATACCTTGTTCTCTCATTTTAGCCCCCAGTTGGATGTAACATCCAATTACTCCTTTATTTATATATGTTATCCAAACAAAAGTAGTGGGTAAGGTAAATCAAGTGAATTTATTGTAAAAAAGTTGAATGCGCCTGTCAGAACATCGGAAAAATTTTCTTAAATGCTCCGTTCCAAGTTTGCAGACCCTTCGCAAGACCCCGCAGCAACGATCTTGGGCGTGTCCCGCCCAAGAATGCTAAACGCTGTCGCCAGGCGCGAGCATGAGCATACTGGTGGGGTTTTGAATTGAAAATGGCTGCCGTTATCCTTTGTAGTACATCATGGCATTGCATATGGTGGCTGCGATGTTGCTTCCGCCTTTCCTGCCTTTTGCAACTATGTACGGTATGTCAAGCTCCATTATCATCTCTTTGGATTCCACCACGTTGACAAACCCTACCGGCACTCCGATGATCAGACCGGGCCTTATCTTATCTTTCTTGACCATGTCGTACAACGCTATCAATGCGGTCGGGGCGTTGCCGACCGCCATTATCAGAGGACCTTTGACGTTTGAAGCCCTTTCCACGGAGACGGTCGCCCTTGTACAGTTCCTGGCCTTCGCTTCGGCAACCACATCATCGTCGCTGATGAAGCACTTTATCTCTCCGCCATAACTGGCAAGTCTGTTCTTATTGATTCCTGACGCAGCCATTTTTGTATCCGTGACAATCGTAGCGCCTTTTCTGATGAGCCCCACTCCGATATTCTCTGCGTTTTTGGAGAACACGAGATTATCCGCATAATCAAAGTCCGCGGAAGTGTGGATGCATCTTTTTATTATGGAGAACTTGGGCTCAGGCCAGGTCCTCCCATTGAGCTCAGAGGTTATTGTCTCCATGCTCTTTTTCTCTATTTCTTCAGGCGCTAATGTTTCGTAAACCATTTTTTCAACTCCTTATATCATAAACTGTTTTCTTGAGAGCAGGCAGCGGAAGGTTTACTCTCCCGCAATGCCCTTTCTGTATCCGGTAGTGAAATATTTGTCATACAGCTTGGAAAGGCTGTACTCATCGCCGAGGAACCCTCCCACAACTGTTAGGGCGGTCTTCTCGATCTTCTCCTCTTTGACTTTGTGCGCTATGTCGGTAAGATCTCCGATCAGGATCTTCTGGTCCGGCCACGTCGCTTTGTATACAACCGCCACAGGCGTCTTCGGATCATATCCTCCCGAGATCAGCGTCGAGCACATCTCGTCTATGAATCCTATGCTCAGGAATATCACCATGGTGGAATTGTGCTTCGCAAGATCAATGAGCTTCTCTTTGGGAGGCATCGGGGTGCGCCCTTCCATCCTTGTCAATATCACCGTTTGGCTGACATCCGGCAGAGTGTACTCTTTCTTCAGGACGGCCGCTGTGGCGAGGAAAGAGCTTACGCCGGGCACAACCTCGTATTCTATCTTAAGTTCATCAAGCCTGTCCATCTGCTCTCTTATCGCCCCGTATATCGCCGGATCCCCGGTATGTACCCGCACAACCTTGAGGCCTTTGTCCGTGGACCCTTTGATGACCTCTATGACCTCATCCAGATTCATGTATGCGCTGTCATGGATGGCTGCCGACGGTTTTGAGCCTTTCAGGACCTCCGGGTTCACCAGAGACCCTGCGTATATTATCACATCAGCCTCGTCGATCAGCTTTCTTCCTTTGACTGTTATAAGCTCCGGGTCTCCCGGCCCGGCTCCGATGAAATGGATTTTTCCTGCCATGCTGCATTCCGAAGCCCAGATAGATTACTAAGTATTTAATTTGGCATATACATCCAATATGATGGGTTCGACTTTCTGTGATTTTTCTGTCAAACTGCATATACAAAAATCATGCAAAAAATCGATAACGTTGAATATGGGGGGGGCCTCCTCCGTTCAACTCCAACGTGACATATATCTGCTCCAAAAAGTGCCACGTTCAAAAAAAAACAATCTTTGCCTCATCAAAGATCGTTTTCAGTGCATCAGTTCATTCAGAATTCTTTCGCAGGTGGCTTTCAGCGCAGGAATGTCTTTCGTAATAGTGAGCCATAGTATCTCAAGATCTATTTTGTGATAACCATGGGCGATGATATCTCTCATTCCAGAGAATTCTCTCCGTCGTATCTCCGGATATTTTCTGCTCAGCTCCTGAGATAAGAGATTTTATGCATTCTCCTATTTGAAAAACACAAAAAGAGCAGCCGTGCTGATAGTCCGGATCATCCACAAAGTCCTCTATTTCTCTGCCGAATCTGTCTATTTTTTCTTCTATGCTGTCGCAGTAAAGAATTATGGCCTTTATTCTGCTGACAACGTTACCCATAAACGATTACTCCTTCAGTCATAATTCTGTTCAAAAATTCAGCATCAACAGATTTTGTTGTGACCAAGTCAATCTCGCATCCAACAGCGTCGCGAAGATCCTGAAAGAATCCTGAGAAAACTACTAAACTGCGTATCCTGCCTTTTTCGATACAAAAGTCATAATCGCTGTTCTCGCTATAGTCTCCTCTAGCGACCGAACCAAAAAGATAGACCTTGTCTACGCCGTATTTCTCCGCAATCGGATATATTATCTCTTTCAGCTCCTCAATGGAATGCCGTTGGACTGCCGGAGACATGATATCTGTATCGATGGCATA
>JAIRQG010000087.1 GCA_031256615.1 Candidatus Methanoplasma sp.
GCCATCGAGGGCATGTTCTCTTACATAAATTTTGTATTCGGGTTAAAAGCGGCGAAGCTGAGAGTGATCGACAACATCCCTCCGGAACCGTCCAGGCTGCGCGTTCTTGTTGACAGGGCTCTTTCGTCGGGGCTTGTGGACCACCCCATAGTTCCGGAATATCAAGACATAGATCTGGAAGAAAACATCGAACGCGTCAAGACCGAGGCAGTGATGTTCCCGTGCAAAGTATCGGGAATGAAAGCAGACATACCGTTCTATTTCCTCGATAAGGCGCCGGAGCTCAGACATGACGTCACGCTTATCGGCTGCGGACTGTCCGACAGGATCTTCCGCACACTCTACGGCAGGGAAGCACCCATCATAAACGTCTGTCCGCTTGACGCTGTTCCGGATGACGGGGTGAAAACCATCGTCAGATGCTGTACGGTCAAAGAGGGGTATGAGATCGAAGGGAACACCGCAAAGATCCCATGGGGCGCAACTGTCCCGGAGACCATCGGCGCCATCAATGCGCTTTTCGAGGACTCAGAATAACTCCCTACCTCTGGCGAACGCTTTGTATCCCTCTTCCACCCTTCCGGACCTGCAGAGCAATTCTCCCAAAGCATACCAGGTGTCGGCATCTTCGGGATCCTTCTCCAGATGTCTTTTCAGGTGTCTGATGGCCTCTTCAGTTCTTCCCTGCGATTCAAGCTCTTTGCTGAGGGAACGGCCGTTCGTTTCCTCATCAAGTATGCGCATCATTGTCTTTCTTGCGTTGTCCATGAGGACATTCAGTGAATTATCCGTAAGCCAGGGGTATCTGTGTTTCAGCATGTCCCTGAAAGGCGCAGCCCTTTCTTCATCGATGGCCGCCCCGCTCCCTCTGAAGATGTTCCGGGGGACGCTAACGACAAGACTCCCGTGCGTCACAGAGAAATGGCCCGCGGGTATCTCTGACATATCACCTGAGATTCACCAGACGGCCGCACTCGTCGCGCGTCGAGAAACCGAACTCGTTCATCTTTGATATCTGCTCCTTTGTAAAGACGGGACCGTCCCTGCACACTCTCATGCCGTCCATAACGCAGCATCCACAGACCCCCATGCCGCACTTCATGTGCCTTTCCAGCGACAGCTGGCAGTCGATATTGAGGTCGACGCATGCTTTGTACAGGTGGTACTGCATGACCTCCGGGCCGCAAGCCAGCACCATATCGTACCTGTTGTTTTCCTGGACCTTTTCTTTCATGAGCTGCACCACGTTCCCGTGGAACCCTATGCTGCCGTCATCGGTCGAGATCCACAGGTTCTTCACATATCTGGCCGCGATCTCGTCCATGATGATGTCCTTGTCGGTCCTGGCGCCGATTATCGTATCTGCGCCGGTCTCTTTTACGGCTGGTATGACAGACGCCGTCCCGACGCCTCCTCCGATGATGAGCATCCTCTTGCTTTTCTTCAGGTCGAATCCTTTTCCGTATGGCCCTCTGATCCTTATAGGGTCTCCGAGGCTCAGTTCATGGAGTTTCTGAGTGTCCTTGCCTATCTTTTTCACAGTGATGCTTTTGATACGGGTCGTTTTTGAAAGCGACATAGGGATCTCTTCCATTCCCGGCACCCACACCATCACGAACTGGCCGGGAGAGGCCCTTTCATCCCATTGGAATTCGAATGTCTTTGTATCGTGGGAGTCATTGACAATATCTATTATCCTTACCGAATCACTCATGGGCAACACCTATCATATCGGAGATCGAACTGTAACCGTAGTCTTTCATGAACTTTTCCAGCTCGGTGTTGATCGTATCGAACACCTCTATACCTCTCGTACCTATCGCGCTCCCGACCTGGAAGGCACAGGCGCCGGCCATTATGTATTGTGCCGCGTCCTTCCAATCGGATATCCCTCCGACCCCGATTATGGGGATATCCACGACCATCTTGATGTCGAACACTGCTCTGACACCGATGGAACGGATGGCGGGTCCGGACAGTCCGCCGAATTTATTGCTCAGTATAGGCTTTGCGAATTGCGGCGATATCGCCATTGCCTTGACAGTGTTGATGGCAACAACCGCATCCCCTCCTGCATTCTGGACAGCCAAGGCCAGGTCTTTGATCATATGGGTGTTCGGGGTGAGTTTGGTCCATACAGGTATCTTGACGGAGGATTTTACTGCGGACACTATCGAGCCTATCACAGCCGGGTCGGTACCGAGCTCCATCCCGTAGCCTGTCGCGTGAGGGCATGAAAGATTCAGTTCCACTGCGGCGGCTCCATACTCTTCCATCTTTCCCGCCAGCGTCGAGAACTCTTCGGGCGATGCACCGTATATCGACCCGATGATATTGCCGCACTTCGCCGCGATCTCCATCTCCTTCCCGAAAAGTTCTATTCCGGGATTAGGGAGGCCCATAGCGTTGATATATCCGCATTTCAGCTCTGTGAAGGTAGGATTGGGATGTCCGGGATTCGGTTTGATGCCAATGGATTTAGTGACAACGGCACCGGCACCAGATCTTAACATCCTTATCATGGAGTGTCCGGTTTCGTCCATTATTCCCGATGCGACCATTCCTGGTTTTTCGAGCCTTAGTTTTCCTATTGAGGTCACCAGCATTATTATCGAATATGTATAAGCATGGCTTATTAAATAATAATAAGTGAACAATAAGCTGAAAAACTTGACAAAGAGGGACAGAACACCCAAAAGAGCAGAACATCTGAATTGGCCGTTGATCGGGTTGACTGCAGCAAAGAATTTATTCCCAGATATGGACAAATGATGCCGATAAAGAAGAGCGTGTCAATTCTGCTCTATACACCGGAG
>JAIRQG010000022.1 GCA_031256615.1 Candidatus Methanoplasma sp.
GAGCACAAAAATGACCGACGTAGCTAAAAAAGTGGTAAGCAGATAAAAAGCGACGGATACAGGTCGCATGCGATAAGCGGAATGGGCGGCAAGATGGTGGACGGCATGACACATGGTCACATATCTCTCAAACATGCCGCCGAATTGGCAGGGCTCGGTGTAATTTCTAAAAATTATTTGCTTACAAATCCCCATTACGGCAACATCCTTTGGTTCAGCGCTGTTCTTACCGATGCAGACCTGACCCCAGACGAAAGATCCCAATATTCGATGATCTGCAACGGCTGCAACATATGTGTCGATGCGTGTCCGTCGAAGGCATTAGGCGGTGACTTCTCTTCATTCCAAAAAAAAGGATGTGCGGGAACGATGTTCAAAAATGTGGACGGCAAATGGGAGATAATATGTTTCCAGTGCCGTAAGTGTGCCCCTTTCGCTTTGGGGAAAATACGAGGTGCTAAAAATGAATCAGGAAATCATCGCAAGAGCAGAGAAGATAATCGCATCGAAGACGGGTTACATAGGCAACGGCATGGAAGGGTATTGCACACTCGCCTTGATCGACGAGAACGGCTACCCTTCAGCGTCGACGCTGACCATTTCAAAAGCGGACGGCATCAAATGGATCACTTTTTTATCCGGCCTCGGATCGAACAAAGCGATGCGGATCAAGAAATGCAACCGCGGCAGCGTGTGTATCAACTCCCCAAAGTACAACATAACGCTTGTAGGCACGCTTGAAGTTCTGACCGAGCCCGCTATCAAGAAAGAAATGTGGCAGGAACCATTGGGAAGTATGTTTTCCGGCCCGGATGACCCGCAGTATTGCGTTATACGTTTTAACACAAAACGTTACAACCTATTCTTTGACGACGGAAAATCCGCAGAAGGGGTGTTGTGACCTTATTCAAGCCTGTTTGAAAGCATCAGAGGATTTCTCCGATCTATCGCCTCAAACTCGGATGTAAATGTCGCACGCGCATCTCTTACCGCGGGGAGAGTATCTGGATCTGATAAAGACAAATGTCCCCACAAGATCATTCCGTTCCTCCTCGCTCAGGAGGACAGCGCTGCCTTTCTTTGGTGCGATGGTAGTCTTCCTTTCGCCTTTTGCAGCTCAGGCCTTCCTGCCGACGTATTCTCTGATGTACTCTTCCGCTCCGTCCATGTTCAGCATGACCTCGCGCATGAGGTGCTCTTCTGCTTCCTTTACCATGTTGAGCGTCAGATACGTATTGGCAACATCCTGATGCAGCCTTATCAAAAGAGTGATGTCATCGAGTTTGTTCATCGACATGAGGTCCTCGAGCAGAGATATCGCCACTTTCCTATCGGCCAGGTGTAGGTCGATCAGCCCCTTTCTCTGTTCGATATCGCCCCTCGAGACAAACGCGAATATAAGAGACATGAGGTCCTCAAGCAGGTTCTTCTCCGAGAGGCTGATTCCGATGTCTATCGCATCAGAGAAATATTCCATTGCCTCGTTGTCCATCTTCATCTCTGCCATCGATTGAGCGCTTATGTTCAGCATCTCTATGTATCTGTTCTTCGACCAGCTGTCCTCGCGTCCCGTCAGCATCTCATGCAGTTTGTCGATGAACGGATGCGTCTCTCCGGAGTATCCGCTGTCCAAAAGGTCCTCGCAGCAGTCCATGCACATCCGTATGATCTTCTTCCTGTCGTAGAACTTGGTGTTCTCTCCGATCTCGCCCAAACGGGTCGATGCCATAGCGTAGTCCCCAGCCATCTGGTCCCTGTCTCCGTAGAGCTCTCCTCTTGATACGAAGACGCGGACAAAACTTCCCGGGTCCACGCGCTTCCCTTCTCTTTCCATCCAAAGGATTATGTCGACTGCATCGTTGAAATCCGATAATGCCGATGTATATGATTCCATCATGGAAAGGACGCTTCCCCTGTTTATCAGAGCGTCAAGCATCTCCTCCTCCGAACCTTCTGACTCCTCGACACTGTTGACTCTGTCATTGCAGTCCTGCAGCATCGCCTCGAGATGTTCGTCGAATGATTGGGGCATATTCTCCTCTATGCAATCTTTTGATTTATATTTGAGCGACAAACTGGTTTTTGTTGTTTATCGTTTTTCCTCTGAGAATAGGAATCAGATCCTTTGAACTTATACCCACTTTACCGAGTTAGGGTTAAAAATTCATTGGAGCCTATTGATGCCCATAATACCATAACGTATAATATACTATATCACGATATGATATATAACAACGTGATGTAGTTATTATGAAAAAGATAATCGTTGCGGACATGGATAAGTTGGTGAAGCGATTCATTCCAATGAGTGAAACAATGTTTTACATTCTTTCCTCATTGACGGAAGAGCGCCATGGATATGGCATTATGCTCCATGTGCAGGAATTGACGCATGGGCGCGTTGTCCTTGGCGCAGGGACCATCTATCAAACGCTTTCTAAATTGGAACAAGATGATTTGATAATCCCAACTAATGAGATCGACCGAAAAAAGAACTACATTATTTCTGATATCGGGCGCAAACTCCTGACATGCGAAGCAGAGCGCATCTGCGAATTATCTTTAGTTGCAAAGGAGTTGTTAAAATGAACAAAAAGACGGTTTGGTTTCCTGCGTTCCGCAAGGTAGTTCCTGCTGACTTTGAAGAATGGCTGGAGGGTCTTGCCAGAGAAGGTTGGAATGTTGATAAACTAGGATCGTTTGGAGCTTTCAGAATAAAGCTCAAAGGATCCGAACCCAGAATGTACCGCTACGTCTTTGACCTGAACGTATATCCGAAAAATGAATACCGACAGACCTATGAGCAGTTCGGTTGGGAATATGTCGGCCGGATGTCAAGTTGCTTTGTCTGGAGAAAGGAATACACCGACATACGGCCTGAATCTTTCACCGACAGAGAAAGCCTCATACAGCGAAACAAACGAATGAAAAATGCATATACAGTCATTTTCATTCTAATGCTGGCTACATCGGTTGCCTTGCTTGCGGGAGGCACTGTTCTTTTTGTCAGCAGACAGTCAGGAATGGCCATCGCTCTCATATTGGCCGCGGTCTTCTTTTCTGGCATCGATCTCTATTTGCACTGGGTGATACAGAAAATAAACAAAAACCTTACACGGTGAATGATGCGATCGTTACCGCATATTGATCACTTTGAATACACATTGCAAACCTAATCAGGTCGCAATTGTATTGATCATAGTGTTTTCAGATATTCGCCTTTCTTGCATGCGAAGGAGAACGCAATAAAAACCACTAAAGCGAGCACCCAACAGGCCGCTATTAAAAAAAGATTTGACGTGGAGTAGAGCAAAAAGCTTCCAGTCAGAATCATGCCGCCTATCGCTATCATGAGCTTTCCCAAGTCGCGGACCATCCTTTCTATATCATGGTCGGCATGGTTCTTTTTTCCGATGAAAAAATCTACTGTGGCAGTTAATGCCTCTCCCCCTCTCATGTAGTAGCAGCCCCAGTAAATAGAAGCGGCGCCAACGATAAAGAACAGCAGCACCAGAGACTCTGTAAATGAGATGTAACCAGCACACCAAACTGCAAAGATAGCTACGATCGGCGCAGATATGACGGTCATGAACACCGCGTATTTTATGGTAAGCTCTGACATCTCTGTTTTAGCCTCATTTATGTATCATGTATCAAGAATATATATTGATTCTTCCACTGCTGGCTTTCAGGAAATACATATACGCAGAGAACATCGTTTTCTCTGAAAAAAGAGGGTCCAGACAGCCGAAACTAACAAAATATGTATATGTCGCAAAAACATATTATGACAATGGTCTCCGAATCGCTGCGACATCTTTTCAACCCCGAATCAATCGCAGTCATAGGCGCTTCTACCACCAGAGGAAAAGTCGGCAACGCGATCCTGAGGAACCTGATCCTGTACGGTTACAAAGGCGATATCTATCCGGTCAATCCGAAATATTCTGAGGTTGAAGGATTGAGGTGTTACTTTTCCGTGAAAGATATCGAAAAACCGCCTCACCTTGCGATAATATGCGTCCCTGCTTCTGCCGTCCTCGGCACGGTTG
>JAIRQG010000115.1 GCA_031256615.1 Candidatus Methanoplasma sp.
ATGACGGAAAAGAAACTCGCGCAGAGGAACTACTACGGAATGGCATTGGCCGAACTCGCAAGGAAGGACCCGAAGGTAGTGGTGCTCGATGCGGACCTTGCGGATTCCACAAAAACATCTGAATTCAAGAAAGTTGCACCGAAAAGATTCATAGAAGTTGGGGTAGCGGAGCAGAACATGATCGGCATCGCATCAGGGCTTGCGGCATCGGGTAAAACTGTGTTCGCATCGACATTCGCGGTCTTCGCCACCGGGAGATGCTGGGAGCAGATAAGGCTGGCCGTGGCTTACCCGAAGCTTAACGTTAAGATAGTGGCCACCCACTGCGGGATAAGCGTGGGAGAGGACGGGGCATCGCACCAGGCCCTTGAGGATATAGCATTGATGAGAGCGCTTCCGAACATGACCGTCATATCTCCGGCAGATGCGTACGAGGCATATGCGGCCACCATGGCCATTGCGGAATTCAACGGTCCGGTCTATATGAGAATGGGCCGCGCCGAGTTTCCGGCGATAACGAAAGAGTTCGCAGACTTCACGGTAGGCAAAGCATCGGCCCTCAAAGAAGGAGGCGATGTTACCCTTGTGGGAACCGGACAGATGGTCGCGCTCTGCCTGGAAGCGGCAGAGATCCTTATGGAGGACGGCATCGACGCAGAGGTCATCAACATGTCGACGATAAAACCTCTGGACAAAGGAACCCTGAGGGAATCTATCTGGAGGACGGGCTGTGCGGTGACGGCGGAAGAGCACAGTATAATAGGAGGATTGGGCGCAGCTATCGCCGAATTCCTCTCTCAGGAAATGCCAGCTCCGCTTGAGATGATAGGTACGAAGGATACATTCGGGGAATCAGGGGCCCCGGCCAAGCTTTTTGAGAAATACGGGCTTACTTCAAGAGACATAGCGGTGGCTGCGAAAAAAGTTATCAAGAGAAAGAAGGAGTTGAAAAAATGAAGATATTCATTGACACGGCGAACCTTGACATGATAAAGGAGATCAACAGTTGGGGCATACTTGACGGAGTGACCACCAACCCCAGTCTGATAGCCAAAGAAGGCACGGACACCAGAACAAGGGTCAAGGAGATAGCCGGGATCGTGGACGTTCCGATATCCGCAGAGGCGATGTCGCTCGATGCGGAAGGCATGATAAAAGAAGGCCGCGAGCTCGCGTCCATCCATGAGAACATAAACGTCAAACTTCCCATGAGCATCGAGGCACTGAAAGCAACAAAAGTGCTCTCGGGCGAAGGCATCGATGTGAACATGACCCTGATATTCTCTCCGCAGCAGGCACTGCTTGCGGCGAAGGCCGGGGCAAGGTATGTTTCCCCCTTCGTAGGACGCCTGGATGATATAGGATTATACGGAACAGAGATACTGGAACAGGTGATCGGCATCTTCTTCAATTACGGGTTCGACACCGAAGTGATCGCGGCCAGCATCAGAGGGCCTGTGCACGTGTTGGAAGCGGCGTCGATGGGCTGTGATATCGCAACGATACCGTACAATGTGCTGCTTCAGATGGTATCCCATCCGAAGACCGACGAAGGGATACAGAATTTCATAAAGGACTACGAGAAGTCCAAGAAGAAATGAGGTAGCATGCACGATGCAGTGGTGGTGGGCGGAGGTCCTGCCGGAACCATCACAGCCGGCCTTTTGGCAAAGGATCATGATGTCCTTGTCATAGAAGAGCACGCATCATCCGGCCTGCCCATGCAATGTGCGGGACTTGTGACGCAGGACGTGGCCGGAATGTGCGGTGTCGGTCTGGACATTCTGAACAGGATCAGCGGTGCGGATGTCATCTTCCCGAGCGGCGGAAAGTTCGAAGTAAGGGCAAAAGGCATCAAGGCCCTGCTTATCGACCGAACGGATCTTGATAGGAAGCTTGCGGAGAAAGCGGCCGATAAGGGTGCCGAGATAAGATACGGCGTAAAGTATTCCGGCTGCAGCATATCAGAGGATGGAGTATCGCTCTCGACGGACCGGGGAGAGTTAAGATCGAAGCTGATCATCGGAGCAGACGGACACAGTTCAAAGGTGGCCATGTCTCTGGGAAATAATCTTCCCAAGGAGTATATTTACGGCATCGAAGCTGATGCGAAGCACAGATCTGAACATGACGATGTGATGACGCTCAGGATAGGGTCGGAGTTCGCTCCCGGGTTCTTCAGCTGGGAGATACCCTTCGGAGATATGGTAAGGATAGGCCTCTGCATAAGCGCCGGAAACCGCAGCACCCCGAGCGAATATCTGGGGAAACTGCTCAAAGCATCAGGCATCGAAAGAGAGAATGTTGTATCGAAGTATTCTGGAAAGATACCTATTGGAGGAAGACCCAAATCATATGGGAACAGAACGCTTCTGATAGGCGATGCCGCGGGACAGGTCAAGCCGATATCAGGGGGAGGACTGTACTCCATTTGCAAAGCCGCACCCATACTCGACAGGACCGTAAGAGAGGCACTCCGCGAAAACCGTGTAAACTCAAAGCATCTTTCCGAATACGAAAAAGGATGGAAGAAAGAGATAGGCAGAGAATTCTCCAGAGGTTACAAAATAAGAAAGCTGTTCACCAATTTATCCGATAAGGATCTCGATAAAATATTCGGGATAATAGACAGAGACGATATGAGATCGATACTCGACAATATCGATCTTGACAATCCGAGCGGCGTCTCGAAACTCATGCTCAGGAACCCTCAGGTCGGCATGAGGTTCCTTCCCATAATATTGCGGGCGATGATATGAGGATCACAAAGCAGGCGCGCATAAAGGCCTCAGAAGCGGCCGACATAATCCCGTATCTGATGGGATCGGGGCTTGTGGACAGGTCTGCAAAGATAAGCAAAGACGGAGACCACAGGCTGGTGCCGATCATGAGCGGCATGGAGGACGAACTGGTCAGAATGGGGTACGAAATAACAGAAGGGCCGGCGTACACCATGGAGAGAAGCACGCCGCAGGAGCGTATCCTCAATGAGCTCTCTGATCTTCCGGAAGAGGTTCTGCGGTCTCTGCCCATGAAGTGGGAGTATGTGGGAGATGTCGTGATAGTGAAGATCGATGAAACGTGCATCCCATATAAAGGAACGATCGGGAAAGCGTATGCGGACATCTTAGGCGCAAAGACCGTATGTGCGGATTCCAACGGAATAGCGGGGGAGTTAAGAAGACCCAGCACAGAGGTCATCTACGGAAACGATACCGAATCCGTCAGGCTGGAGAACGGCATTTTTTATGAATTTGATGTAAGCAGGATAATGTTCGCGTCCGGCAACACCGAAGAGAGACAGCGTATGAAAGAACTCGACTGCGGGGGAGAGACGGTCGTCGACATGTTTGCTGGGATAGGGTACTTCACCCTCCCCATAGCCAAATTCACCGGAGCAAGGAAAGTGTTCGCCTGCGAGAAGAATCCCGATTCATATTACTATCTTACAAAGAACATAGAGCGGAATGGCGTCTTTGAAAGAACGATACCGATCCTCGGAGACAACCGTCACATACCGGGGAAACGATTCGCCGACAGGGTTGTGATGGGCTATGTTCAGACAACTTCCCTTTTCTTGCCGAAGGCATTGGAGATCGTGAAGCACGGCGGAATGATCCATTATCATGACACGTTCTATGTGAACGAGTATGAAGAAAGGGTCGAGGAGATATTCTCAAAGGCGGCAGGAGAAGGGTTTGAAATAGAGAGGATAAAAGAAGTGAAATCATTTGCGCCATCCGTTTCCCACTACGTAGCCGACGTGAGGATATTCAATAGTTGATCATTCCTGCGGCATGATTTGCCAGCCACTTCCAAAATGTATTCGCAAATCACAACCTCGTTTGGTTTGGAGAGAGCTTTTACAAGTGCTTTTCCTGGTGTTCTGTGGAGGAACAGCAGTGCAGGATGATTATGACACACCTCATCAGTCATTCCTGCCGGATCTGACTTCTCTAACAAGTTTGACAATATCCTCATTGTCTCTGATGCCTGCTGTTTCTGCTCTGCCCCCCATCTTCTTCTGGATTGCTTTAAAGCGCGTAGATCGCCGGTTCATCAGCATGACTCGCCGTCGATGCCGGCCAGCACCACTTGGTCTCCCGGGGTCACTCCCAGTATCTCTCTGAAGTCTTTGGGGAGGGTAATCTGCCCCTCGGGCAGTACCTTTGCTGTCTCAGCTATCACATTCTCCATTTTATCGCCTGTAGGAAATTCCCTATTTGTGGGTATAATGATAAAGGAAGAATTTTAAAAACTGTATACAAGATCATCAATGGTAGCCTAAACTATTGTTGATGTTGCAAAATCAGCTACGACACCTCGCAAACTTTCCTGAGATATGCAGAGAACGGCGCCGGCCGCAGGCGGAGCATCTGTTCGATCCGAGATCAAACAGATTCTCCGGAGCCGGTCGCCGTTAGGAATGTATTCATCGCCTCGCGGTATTTCTCGCCGTTCGCATCTATCACTGCCTTTGCGAAAGGCACAAGGAAGTCTGTCAATCCTTTTTCATCCTTCGTAAGGCCCATGGGAAGCTTGGCGCCGGGATCGGCGGCAAGGATGAAAGCTGCAGAAACGGACCTGTGCCTTGAATCCTTCATTCCCTCCGAGGCTATCGTGCTGATGACCAGGCCGCATCCGCCCACCTTCGCCGCCTTAGCCAAAGAATCGGAGAGTTTGGTTATCGGCTTCGGTTTCCTGAACTCCGGAAGGCTTGCGACCACATCGGCGGAGATGAACTCTTTCTTCACTTCGCAAAGCACCTGCGATGGAGTATTCTTTGGTTTCTCGTGGATGCTGTCCGCGATCTTTTGTGAAGAGTGCAGGACGACCAATTCCCTCCAGTGGGCGTCCCACAGGTTTGTAAGGACGTCCGAGGTCTTCTTGTTCTTTATGACGATGGATTCCGGCACAGCGCCCAGGAATGAGCGCAGGGTTGCCTTTTCATCATCGGGGCCGGAAAGAGCGGAAATGAAGGAATCCAGGTCCGAACCGTAATTCTCGGTCCCCACTATGTAAGTGGCGACCTCTCCTTTCTTAAGGCTTCCAAGTTTTTCTCTCTTGACAGTGTTCAAAAGGGTCCTGTCGTTGATCTCTCCGCGGAGATACTTTTTCAAAAGGTCCCCCTCGACCTTTTCCATATCGCTCTCCTTGGCTGAGTGGTAAGGGTGTATGACGTGCACAGTGATGTCGTCAAGAGGTTCGACCGCACATATCTTGGATATCAGATACTGGACGGCGGAGACCTCCTTTGCGCAGTTCTCGCACACCCTGATATGTTCATTGAGCGATTTGATTGTTATATTAAGTATCAGCGCGTCCGTGTGTCCGCAGTCGAGGCCGTCATCCTTGAACTCATAAGGGGAATCCCAGAATGTTTCGTACAGATAGTCCTCCGGCATGTTGGGGAAGTTGGCGCAGACCAACCCGTCCCGGAATGAGTAAAGATGCAGTTTATTCCTCTTCACGAAAGAATTGTAATAAAGCAGCCTAATACGGGGGTCGTCGTAATACTGGCAGCCGATGAGTTTGTCGTTCCCGACCGATCCTCTGACCACATAAGGCACTTTCTCCCCAGCGATCGTGGCGGTTGCCAGCAAAGGTATCTTCCCGACGGCGTTGAGAGATATGGTCCCGGCATAGGCCTTTGCCATATCGTCGGATCCTTTGGAAGCCAGCTTAAGAAGCGTATCCGGATCGCCTTTGTATCTCGTAATACCGTCAATGGTCTTGAATGTCTTATCGAAAAGGCATTTTCTGCAGTTCCCGGCACACATGGGCCTAAGCAAAGCTGGATCGTTTGCAAGTTTTCTGGAACGTTCGAGGATCTCTTCCTCAAGTCTTTTCGGCGTCTGTTTTACGCCCCTCATC
Organism: Candidatus Methanoplasma sp.; assembly: GCA_031256615.1. Classification (GTDB taxonomy): domain Archaea; phylum Thermoplasmatota; class Thermoplasmata; order Methanomassiliicoccales; family Methanomethylophilaceae; genus Methanoplasma. Next base: position 5,875 of record JAIRQG010000115.1, read on the forward strand.
CTGAGACGTTTTTTGGCGGCCATGATGCTCATAATACGTGACCATTCTTAAATAAGTGATGAAGCGCCGCCGCTGCGATCTATGCGCCAGACAGCAATGGTTATGAAGCCGCTTGACGATTGTTTAAAAGCCGCATTTAAGGACCCGGGATACCTGCGCAAAAGGTGGCAGCGACATGATCGAGAAAGCTAATCTGAAAGAAATTGTCAACTCTGTTCCAGAACTGTTCTCGTATCTCAGGATCGGGCAATTGAACGACCATATGCTTAACGTTTTACAAGCGGAGGACAGGACATTGGATTTTCATATCCATGAGCGGTCGGATGAGATGTTCTATTGCATAGAGGGCGAATTCGATATCGAGTTCGGCGACGGCATCACGCATCTGTCCGAAGGTGATCTTATCATCATTCCCAAAGGAACTTTGCACAGGCCGGTATGCAAAGGGCGGGTCAAATGCCTTCTGATCGAACTGGAAGGAACGCTTAAAAAAGAAAACACAGGCGGCACATATGCCGGTTCAAACGATCTGCTGGCAAATCTCGATAAGATCCGCACGACGGAATCAGGATCGGTGCGGATAAAAAGGAACCTTGCGCTGGAAACCAACGATGTTGTAAAATGGTGTGTGGAGAGGACCGAACAGGCAGCCGATATTGTCAGAAAAGGCAAGAACTGGTACGTATACGCTGGAGACTGCATCATCACCGTCAATGCACGCACTTACACGATCATCACCGCTCACAAAACAAAGGGAGCAGATAAATGATGCTTAATGTCCTCATGCAAAGCGTTGGAAGGGGCTATCGGCCCGAAGGCGTTCTGCGCGGAAATACCATCAAAAAGGACGGTCGGCAGTATGAAAATGCATGCGGATATTGAGCAGGAGGAAAAATGAGAGTATTCATCGTGTATGCTCACCCAAGCGAGGATTCCTTTACGCGTCACGCAAGGGACAGTTTCATAAGGGGATTGGAAGCGGCCGGGCACTCGTATATGCTGTCGGACCTGTACAAGATGGAATTCCGCACCGATATCAGTGAAGCCGAATACCTTAGGGAAGCCAATTTCAACGAAGGAGCGCCTTTGCCGGAAGATGTCGTCGCGGAACAGAACAAGATCAATTCGAGCGATGCGATAGTTTTCATTTACCCTGTTTTCTGGACAGAGGCTCCCGCAAAACTCGTCGGATGGTTCGACAGGGTCTGGACCTTCGGTTTCGCATATGGGAACAGAAGCATGAAACAGCTTGAAAAAGCGCTGATCATCTGTATCGCCGGCCATTCCTTACAGCGCCTGAAAGAGTATGGCCATTTTGATGCCATGAAGACAGTCATGTTAGGCGACAGGATGTTCGACAGGGTCAAAAGCAAAGATCTCATTGTGCTTGATTCCACATCAAAATATGATGCAGAAGCACGAAATGCCAATTGGGACAGGAATTTGGAAACAGCCTTTGAGGCGGGGCGCAGATTATGACCGCACGGCCATCTGGCGGATCATTGGCGGAGTTATAAGGAGGATGTGATTTGAACATAGATATGTTATTGAGAGACCCGGAGGTGCAGCCGACCGATGAGGTCCTGGCAGCCGCGATCGGCGCGAGTTTTGCGGTTTGGCAAGAGTTTGTGGAAAAGCTGAAAGACCTCGGGATAACAGTGGAATGGCGATACTATAAGGACGGCAGCGCATGGCTCGCCAAGTGTGTCTCAGGCAAAAAGACGGTCCTTTGGGCCTCGGCGTGGGACGGATTTTTCAGGACAAGCCTGTTCTTTACCGAAAAGACCCGCACCGGCATACAGGACCTGAAGATCAGCGAGAGCATAAAAAAGAAGATCGCGGACGAATCGCCCATGGGCAAGCTGATACCGCTGTTGGTGGATGTGCATGATGAGAAACAGTTGCCTGACCTTCTGACTTTGATCGACTACAAACGGCGTCTGAAATAACCATGATCTTTGAATACAGTCTCCGGACCCCGCGCGAGGATTTCTACGACATCACTGCACAGGTA
>JAIRQG010000136.1 GCA_031256615.1 Candidatus Methanoplasma sp.
GAACGAGTCACGTGCGTCTTTCTATTCGATACGTGGGCCGGAGATCATGGGCAGGTTCTACGGACAGAGCGAGGAAAGACTCAGACAGATATTCAAGGAAGCAGACGACAACGCTCCGAGCATAATATTTCTTGACGAGATAGACTCGATCGCCCCGCACAGAGACTCAACCCACGGAGAGGTGGAGAGGCGCGTGGTCGCACAGCTTTTGACGCTCATGGACGGGATGGGCGGGAGAGGCGATGTGATAGTGATAGGGGCGACGAACAGAGAGGATGCGATAGATCCCGCCCTCAGAAGACCGGGCAGGTTTGACAGGGAGATAGAGGTAGGCGTCCCGAACATGGCCGGAAGAAAGAGCATCCTGGAGGTGCACACAAGAGGCATGCCGCTGTCGGAAGATGTGAGGATCGAAGAACTGGCGGCTATGACCCAGGGATTCGTCGGAGCGGACCTGGCGTCTCTGGCCAGAGAGTCGGCGATGAAGTGTCTGAGCAAGCACATTTCGAAACTGGACCTGGATAAACCCGTGCCTCAGCCTGTGCTGGAAACGATGAAAGTGAGCATGGCGGACTTCGCCGATGCCCTTGCGGATATCGAACCGAGCGGAATGAGGGAGGTCTTCGTGGAGATACCGAAGGTCGGATGGAAGAACATCGGCGGCCTGGAGCACATAAAAGCAGAGATCGAAGAGGTGTTCATACCGACGGAGGGGCAAAAAGCCTTCGAGAGGCTGGGCATAGAGCCGGGGAAAGCGCTGCTGCTTTACGGACCGCCGGGAACAGGCAAAACGCTGATCGCCAAAGCCGTCGCAAATGAGTCCGGCGCGAATTTCATATCAGTAAGCGGCCCTGAGATAGCCAGCAAATGGATGGGGGAGTCGGAGCAGGCGATAAGGAAGATATTCAAAAAGGCCAAACAGATGGCGCCGTGCATAATATTCTTTGATGAATTGGATTCGATAGCCCCGACAAGAGGAGAGGGAGACTCTCATGCATGGGAAAGGGTGGTCGCACAGCTTCTGACCTCCATGGACGGCATCGAAAGCATGAACAGGGTCATGATAATGGCGGCCACCAACCGTCCGGATATGATAGACCCCGCGCTTCTCAGACCCGGAAGGATAGACCGCATGATACTCGTCGGAAAACCGGATCAGGAAGCGCGCAAGAGCATACTGAAGGTGCATACGGATAAAATGCCGCTCAAAGGCGTCGATATCGAAGCAATCGTAAGAGCGACCGAAGGGTTCGTGGGCGCGGATATCGCAGCATTATGCAGGGAAGCGGGACTGTCGGCATACCGCAGGGATAATTCCGCACAACATGTGACGGATAAGGATTTCAAAGATGCACTGAGCAGAGTGGGCCCGTCGGTGGACGAGTCCACATTCGAGAGATACGAATCATTGAGCAGAGAACTGAGGAAACTTCAGACAGGTTGGAAGGACCATCCATTCTATGGGTGATTATAATGGGAAACAGGATATTCAGCACAGAACTTTTTGGTAAAGAGGTCGTGACAATAGCAGGGACATCGATAGGGATCATTGAGGACTGTGTTGTCGATACGGACCGCGGATCGATAAAATATCTTTTGGTGTCGACAGGAGGGAACGTGATCAGCGAACCGCACAAGGTGGATGAGAACGGCAGGCTGGTCGTCGAGACGGACCGTATAAGGATAGACGGGAACAGACTTGTGATCAACTGAGGTCTTTGACCATATGCTGTCCTTCCAGAACATATCCGAGCGATCGGTAGTATTCTCTCACGCCGATGCCGCTTGTAACACGGACCCTTCTTTTTTTGTCAATCGCCGCAAGACGTTCCGCCTCGAGCATCAATTCTTTTCCGAACCCTCTGTGCTGCCAGTCCTCTCCTTTAGAGTTCAGGGATGCCATGCGTCCGAACACCTTTAATTCTCTGACAGTTGCGGTATCGGTGTCGTCCGTCCTCAGTCTTACATAACCGATGAGAGAATCTTTGTATTCAAGAGAGATGAATCTCTCCGTGCCGCCGCTCGCCGGATATTCAAGGATCCTCTGCACGATAAGATCCGGATCCTCCAACGTCTCTCCGGTGTGTCCCACCTCTCTGCATCTTATGCACCTGCAGGACATGCCGCGGGCAGCCATATTCTCCTTTACAAGCTGGCGGATGTTGCTTTTAAGGATCCCGGCGGCTATCTGCGGTGCCGGGATATCCCTTTGTATCCTCTGTATCCTGGCATATTCAGGGACGGCGGATTTCATCTTTGACAGGAGGTCCACGGCTGTATCAACATCGTATGGGATGTATTCTCCCCTTTTCCACTCGTCAAAGAGTTCGGTCCCGGATATGACCAGAACGGGGTAGAATTTCAGCATGTCCGGACAGAAGTCCGGGTCGCTGAAGACGCGCCTGAAGCATTCGAGGTCTTTTTCGGGGTTCGAACCCGGGAGCCCCGGCATAATGTGATAACACACTTTCAGGCCATGGGCCTTGCACGACCTTGTGGAATCAATGATCTCTTTTACTCCATGGCCTCTTTTTGACCTTGAAAGAACATCATCGTCAAGTATCTGGACACCGAGCTCCACTCTTGTAGCGCCGAGCTCCATCGCCAGTTTGACCTGTTCATCGCCGAAAACATCGGGTCGGGTCTCGACGGTCAGGCCGACGCATCTGTGCTTGGAGGTCTCATTCTTATGCTGCGCATCTTCAAGGCAGGACGAGTCCTCCCCGTTCATCGCGTCGAGACATCTCCTGATGAACCATTCCTGATATTCCCGGTCCCTTGACGTAAAGGTGCCGCCCATGATGATAAGGTCTATTTTGTCGGTCTTGTGCCCTATCGCAGTGAGCTGATCCATCCTGTCCTTTACCTGAAGATACGGATCGAACATGTTCCGCTCTGCCCTTCTTGCAGCAGGCTCTTTCCCTGTGTATGACTGAGGGGAGCCGTTGTCGACCCCGCCGGGGCAGAAAGCGCACTTCCCGTGGGGGCAGGGGTGCGGCGAGGTCATCACCGCCACGACCGCCACGCCGCTCATAGTGCGCATCGGTTTCTTTATCAGGAACGGCTCAAGAAGCTTTCTGTCCTCCGGTGCCACTTCCTTCAGGATGCTTGAATTGGGTGGTACATCCGCAAGACCCAGCTCATCGCAGAGCTCTAATTTCATCCTCTGGATGTCCTCTCTGTCCTTGATGGCCCCATCCTTTATGGCAAGGATGATCCTCAGGCTGAGCTCTCTTGTCCTTTCTTCGGTGATCATTCGTTCTTTGCCCTCATGAGGGACTGGAAGTGGGCTACTGTCCGTCCGTAGTTCTCCATTGCCATATCGACATTCGACTCGGTAAAACTCCAAGCCTTGGACAGGTCTCCGTATCTGATCCTGTAGCCTTTTTTCATGGATCCGTCGAATTCCACATCGATGCTTTCCAGAAGGTCAATGGATTTCAGCTTGTTAATATGCCTGTAGATCGTCGGTTTCGTTGTTCCAAGCAGCGCGGCCAGCTCTTCGACGACCCACGCTTTGCTCATGTTGTTCATAAAAAAGTCCATAAAAAGTCTGTAGGGTACGCTGTCCCTGACGCTTGCCGCCGGCGTTTTGGGGTCATATCCTTTTGGTATGTATCCGATCTGCACAAGGAAAGTCTCTGCGACTATGTCCCTGTCCATCACGGCGTTCATCGGGGTGTTGCTGACGACCTGCAGTTCAAACAGTGTACGCATCTCCTTATGCCGAATCAATAGTTAAGGTGGTATTTTAATTTGTTCAGACCATACCTTTAATGTCGTCCAACGCTTTGAGGACGCTTCCGAGAGGCATGACCGGAGATACTGGGATGCGCAGTATCTTCTTCACGGTGACCGCGATTATCGGAGCGCAGACAATGGCAAGCGCGCCGTCCCTCTCCGCCCTTACCGCCGCGATTATGGCATCTTCCACGGTTGATATCGGATACTCCCTGATGGCTATCTTCTTGTTTTCCAGTTCCATCGTCTTCGGAAGCGACTCCATGAAAGTGGATGAAGCGATGACCGCGACAAAATTATCATCGCCGGATCTGGTGACAAGGTTCAGCGCACGGATGATCTGCCTCACTGTCCGGAGGTTAGGCTCTCGCCCCTCCTCGAGTATCTTGTACATTGTGCTCTGTGATATGTTGGATATGGAGCAGAATTCGCTCAATGACATCTCAAGTTCCTCATCAAGCATACTCCTGAACGCCTTCTGGAATCCGCCCTCTTCTCTGAGCATGCTTGAGATGATGTCCTCGATTGTCATTTCATGTCCTTTGCTCTTTTGGCGGCGTAGTGCCCTGCCGCCGCACCCTCGCCCACCGCTTTAGCCAACTGCCAAGGTTCGCCTGTAATGTCGCCGCAGGCGAAGACCCCCCTGACCGATGTCTCGAAACTGTTGTTCACCTTCAGGGTGTCATCCGTCTCCGGCATTACGCCGAGATCCAGTGCCAGATCCGAAGATGATTTTCCGCCAAGCTCTATGAAAACACCGTCGACTCCGATTTCAGGCCCCCCTGTCAAAAGCAACGACTCTACGTTCGCTTTGCCCCTGACTTCTTTCGGTGTCCCGGTGATAATTTTCACGCCTGCCCCCGACGCTTTATCAACGAGTCTCCCATCGGCCAATATTCTTTCGCTGACCCAATACACTTCCGAAGCGTATCTGGTCATGAGTTCTGACGATACAGCGGCTTTGGACTCATCGCCTATGACGGCGACCCTGAGCCCTTTGTAGAAATTGCAGTCGCATTCCGCGCAGTAGCTTACTCCTTTCCCCAGGAATTCCTTCTCCCCAGGTATGTTGAGCTTCTTTCTGGAGATCCCGGTGGCAATGATGACCGACCTGCAGACTATCTCCTCTCCGGATTCGGTCGTCACCCTGAAGAGATCGCCCTCCTTCGCTGCCGCGGTCACGTTCATGCCGATATGCCTGCATCCGAATGACAATGCCTGCTCCATTCCCTTTTCCAGCAGATCTGAGCCGTCCGCTGAGCCGGAGATCCCGAAGTAATTTTCAATATGGGCGCCGTGCAGCGCACTGTTCTGCAGTTTGCCGATGATCACGGTGCTCGCTTTTTTTCTGGATGAATGGATGCCTGCCTGCAGGCCTGCCGGCCCGCAGCCTATTATCACTACGTCGGTTGTCATTCACATCGTTTTAATGTATTCCATTATGTCTTCTTTGCTCCTCAACCCAACCAGAGTTTCTACCAGGACGCCGTCCTTGAACATCAGCAGGGTAGGGATGGCCCTTATGCCGAACCTCACAGATATGGCAGGATTCTTGTCAACATTGAGTTTGGCCACTCCTGCACTTCCGCTCAGTTCATTCGAGAGTTCTTCGATTACAGGGGTCATCCTTACGCAAGGTCCGCACCACGGGGCCCAACAGTCAACCACTGCAATGCTGTTGTCGTCGACGAACTTGTCGAAAGTACTATCTGTTAATTCTGTCACCAAGATTTTCACCTAATTTGCCAACCGTTATCATTATAAGGAGTTAAATAAGTTTAGAAGGCACAACAGGATGGAGGAGAGAGGATGCTGGAGAACATCAACAACATAAAGGGGCTGGAGATTTACACTCCTGGCGGCATATTTGTGGGCGTTGTCGATGAGGTTGTTATAGATATGTTGAACATGAGCGTTGCCGAATTGTTCATATCAAATGCGAACCCGTCGCTTGTGGATGAGAATGCTTCGATAGGCGTACCTTTCAGATGGGTCCAGAGCATCGGCGACATAATAATTCTGAACAGATTCCCGAACGAGAAGATCTGGTCATCATGAGCCCGAGAGCCATCTGAGCCTCGGATATTCGCCGACGATGCCGGGAATGGCATCGAGGTCCTTGCCGTAGAGCTTTGAAAGCTCCCAATGAAGCGATTCCATTCTTTCGGCGCCTCTCAGCGCACCTTTGTTCACCAGCCTCTCGACGGAATGCCTGTGGCTGATCACCCTGTCGTCGCTGACGAGGTTGTCAGCATGGGCAACGATCTTCTCCTCTATTGTCCTGGGCATATAATCTCCGGGCGGAAGCCCCATATCTCTTGCATCGACCTCGTCGAGACCCGCACCGGTGTGTTTTTTTATGATATCGACAAGCTCCTTCGGGTACCCCATCTTACTGATGATCTCGCTTCCGACAAGGGCATGCGTGATGCCGTTGTCGACAGACCTCCCTATATCATGCAGCAGAGAGCCAGCCATCACAAGTCTCCAGTTTGCATCGATCCTGCCAAGCATTGTTTCGGCAACAACGCCGACGGTGCAGCAGTGCACTATGACCCTTTGTTTGCAGCCGGCCTCTCTGAGGATCTGGATACAGCTTGGCTCATCAGGAATGTTTTTCGACAATCGTTTTCCCTCTTTCATTCGGTATTACTGTCATCTGCCCATCGCGGTCGGAGTATAGATTTTTACCGCCCGTGAACCTGTCGAGAAGTATTGCCAGCGCAGCTATCTCCGAGTGCGGCTGGTTCCCCACGGATATGTTGTGGTCTGCCGATTGGTACACCTCGGGCGGTACCTTTTCGGCACCGACAACGATAAGGATGTCCTTTTCCCGGGAGATTTTTGGCAGTGCCTCGTCCAGCCTCTGTCCGTACATAGTCAGGTGGACGATTTCCCCGTCAAATTCCTTCAGCATCTTCTTCCACGAGACGCCCGTCTCGATCTTATAATCGCCGCCGAAGCGGAGCACGACGCTTCTGACACTCTCCTCTAGGACCTTGTCCTCTGTATCCACGAATATCCCGGAAGCGCCCAACGCGCGCGACGAAAGCGCGACATGGGTGGTCACTCTTTTATCTCTCTGCGGGCGGTGGCCGATCCTCAGTATCCAGATGTTCGGCATCTCACTCTTCTCTGATAAGCTCTATCCTGTGGCCGCGGTAATCCATCTTGACGGACCTCCTCACAAGGCTCTTCAGCATTGTGGATGAAAGGCCCAGCGTCTCGGCGACATCGCCGGAGAACCTTCCGCCCTTTCCGACCTCGGCAAGTATGTTTGCTTCAATGGTCGCATATTCCTCATCACCCATCATCGCAGCCGTCAGGACATCGCTTATTTCGTAGACTGGCCACTGTGCGTTTATGTTAAAAGAGGTGTAATAGGTGTGATAGGATTTTTCCGGGTATCCCCCGTTCACAGACAACCAGCGTGTTTCAACAAGTTTCATTTTCTCAAAAAATATAATGGCATCCCTGCCCTCGGGACCGAATTTTTTTTCAATATCGTCAGCGGTCCTCCATTCAAGGGTCACCTCCTTCAATACATCTCGTTTAATCGATGTATCGACTGATCTGAGCATCGGAACCAACTCAGAAGGCTCGTTGATGACCTTAATTCTATTCATAAGAGTTTTCCTTATCAAGATAAATGTATATAACAGTTTATATACAATTGTGGTTAACTTCACTGTTTTTTTGGTAGATCGCCTTTGCCAAGATTTATTAACGGATTTGTTAATCAGGTTGCGATGGCAAAAGAAAAACCCCTTGAACTGAGGTGGCAGTGCTTAAACTGTTATAAAGTCCACATCGGCTCCGACGCAGAGAAGAAGGCTTTGGACTGTTGCGGATCATTCACACAAGGATATTGGGTGAACTATTCGAAATGGGGAAAACAG
>JAIRQG010000139.1 GCA_031256615.1 Candidatus Methanoplasma sp.
ACCATCATCTGGCCATCCCCTTACTCGATTCAACCCGGGGAACCAGATCAGACCTTAACTTTGACCTCGATGCGGTCGCCGTTCCCGACGCCGAGCGATCTCCTCAAATGGTATTGGCAAACTATCTCGATCACATTCTCATAATGCGACCTGTCAGGCATGATGATAGCACATTCGATGCTTTTCACTTTTGCCTTATGTGCAATGGCACGCCCGAAGGATCTGCCGTCCTGAGTGAAACCTTGTATTATCTCCCCCGGCGCGCTGCGTATGACATCAAGTTTGCTGATGTCCTCTCTGTCGATCATGACATTGAGCGTTCCTTCATATGGCCGGAATCCGAGTTTTTCCTCGAATTGCATCATGTATCCTATTTGACACACATAATATCGGCCTTCCCCCATCCCGTCGGATACAACTCCATGAAGAGTGATCTGATCATTGACTTCGAATATCCTTCGGTATTCTCCGTATTCTTGTTTCAGTTCATCAACTCCTTTTTGAGTAAGTTTAATGCGCTGTTTTCTTGCGCCAAGATCCCTTATTATAAGTTTTTCATCAAGGAGTTCAAGAATCCGTTTTGATGCAGATTGCTGGCTCATTTCTAGGGCGTCACCTAGTTCTCTCGAAGAAAGTACAACGTAATCCTCTATGCCCCCCAGCAGTGCAATTTTTCTCAGTGCGAATGCGTATTTAGAGTCCACAACCCCAAAAGGAGTAACAAGAATTTAAACATAATCCATTTGGATTTTTAATATGAAGGATGCCCATTTCGGGCATGGTTTAGATCCTCATTCTGTTCGTCCAGACTTTAGAGGATGGCGCGGTAAGGCTTAAGATGATCAATGCGCCGATCACCGCAAGTATTGCCCCTGCGTAAAGATCCATCGCCTCGAACACGAGCAAACAGCCCACAGCGCCTATTGTCAGGAATGTCATGAGCAGCAATACGTTCCATGACCACTGTCCGCCTCTGGCGAATCCTCCTGCCAAAGCGAAGAACATGACGGCTATGAGCATGTAGGCACCCATCTCTGCCAATGCGCTCTCGTCGATCTCAAAGAAAACAGCCAGACAGACTATGCTGATAATCCCGCCTATGAATCCGAGCGCACCGCCGATCTTGACAATTCTGGGCATCGTTTCCATTTTTGCACCTGCCAGATAATCTTGTTATTCTTATTAACCCTTCCTGCACGAAAGGACCAGATTCACACTTTCCGCAAGGAACCAAACCATCGCCGCGATTATGCCGTACGCTTCAAGTTCGGCAAGGTCGTAGGCAAAGAGCATGGCAACCAGAATGAATATCACTACAACGCCGACCCCGGCGAAGACCTTCCTGTCAGCAGCCCAGTTCCCGGCGGTTATTGCTATCATCGACATGAACAGGAACAGCGCTGCGGACACAGCAATGAACTTGTGCGCAGCATCATCGTCCAATGTGAAAAAGCCGATGAGGACAAGGGCGATTCCGCTGAGGAAAAGGAGAACGCCTCCTATGATATGTCCCTCATTCTTTCCATTTAGCGCGCGCCCGATGCCGAATACTGCCATAAGCAGGCCTGCGGCCCAGCAGCAGCCGTAGTTGAAATAGAGTCGGGCATCAGTATCCGAGACACCGAATTCAGACAGCGTATTGACACCGAACTGCCAAGCTGTGTCGATAGCGTCTGCGCACATCCAAGCTATAATGAACACCGCAACGCCGAGCATTCCCGCCCAGGCGAATGCGACATTGTGGTTTTTAGAGTCTGTCATAACTCCCGAACATGCTTATTGTCTAATTATACTTACGCAGAGCAGCAGAAAAATACGGCGCTAAAAAAAAAGCCACGGGCAGGCAGGCCCGGTCAGCGAAAAAGCATTATTAATGTATCAGCAGAATATAATGGCGGTCTTATGAGAAATATCTATTTTGTCGGCACAGCGGGGAGCGGCAAGAGCACTCTGGTAAAGGCGTTCAAGCAGTGGCTTGATGAGAACGGGGTCGACGCAATAACCATAAATCTGGATCCAGGAGCCGACAGGCTTGCCTACAGCGCAGATATAGACATCAGAGAATGGATATCTCTCGGAGAGGTGATGGAAGAATTCTCTCTCGGACCCAACGGCGCGCAGGTCGTCGCCGCAGATCTCATGGCAATGAATATCCACAAACTGACATCGATCCTGAGCGAATACAGGACAAAATATGTTCTTATCGACACCCCCGGACAGCTTGAGCTTTTCGCATTCAGGGAGTCCTCCAACATGATAGTCAATGCGCTGGGCAGCGACAGATCGATGATCGCCTACCTTTCCGACCCGATGCTCTGCAAAAGGCCGAACGGGTTCGTATCCTCGATGATGCTCTCCGCACTCGTGCAGTTCAGGCTGCAGCTTCCGATGATAAATCTGCTCTCAAAGGCCGACACTCTGTCGGAGGAGGAGAGCGAGAGGATGATGGGCTGGTTCGAGAACCCGGACTCTCTCTACGGGGACTTCCTGGATGAGGACTCCAACCCGCAGACGGTGGTAGGGCTGGAACTTTTCAAGGCACTTGAGAGCACAGGAGTGTTCGGAAAGATAAGCGGAGTATCCGCTGAAGAAGAAACAGGATTGGAAGAGATATACGCATCCGCCCAGCTTGCTTTCTTCGGCGGAGAGGATGCGGAAAGAGACTAAAGGTGTTTATCCGAACATATAGGCCGGAACGCTCTTCACTTTGTTCCTTCCGGCCTCCATGACCTTTTCCTTTGCCGCAAAGAAGTCCCGCTCCGTGACGGTATCCCTGCCGTCGCGTATTGCGAGCATTCCGGCTTCGGTGCAGATGCTTTTTATCTCTGCTCCGGAGGCGGTATCGGTCATCTCGGCCAGTTTTCTCGGCCTGATTGTATTGTCAATGTTCATGCGGGACATGTGGATCTCGAAGATCTGCACCCTCCCTTCCACGTCCGGCAGGCCGATCTCAATGATACGGTCAAACCTTCCAGGCCTGAGAAGCGCATCGTCCAAGATATCCGGTCTGTTGGTCGCGCCGATTATCTTCACGTCGCTTGTGGGCGTGAATCCGTCAAGCTCGGCCAGCAGCTGCATCAGCGTCCTCTGCACCTCTCTGTCTCCGGAAGTGGCGACATCCATCCTCTTTGCGCCCACGGAGTCCAGTTCGTCTATGAATATTATGCTCGGGGCCTTCTCCCTGGCGAGATCGAACAGCTCACGGACAAGTCTGGCACCTTCTCCGATGTACTTCTGAACGAGTTCGGAGCCCACGAATCTTATGAACGTAGCGTTCGTGGCGTTTGCGACTGCCTTTGCCATGAGCGTCTTGCCCGTTCCCGGGGGACCGACCAGCAGCACACCCTTTGGAGGTTCGATACCCACCTTGGCGTACAGCTCAGGTCTGAGCAGCGGATCTTCGACCGCCTCGCGCAGTTCCAACATCTGTTTGCTGAGGCCGCCGATATCCTTGTATGCGATATCCGGTTTTTCCAGTATCTCCGCTCCTGTGACAACGGGGTCCAGCGGCAGAGGCAGTACATTCATCACCGCGAGCGTCTGTTTGTTCAAAGACACTCTGGCACCGGGCGTAAGGTCTTTCGGAGGTATGTACTCCGATACGGAAACGATGAAATCGGGACCTGTAGAGCTTTTGACAACGACGCGGTTGTCCGGGAGGACATCGCGCAGTGAGCCCACGATCAGAGGGGGGCTTTTAAGCCGCTCAAGTTCTGCCCTGATCCTGCTGTGATCCTTTTGCAATCTGAATAGTTCTCCTTCAGAGTAACGTTTATCGTTCTCTGCGGTCTGAAGGTCCTCCATAAGCCTGACGTTCCTCTCCTCAAGCGTGATTATCTTTGCCTTCAGTTCTTCTACTAGTGTTTTGTCGATGTTTCCCCTTGGTCCTTCTGTAAGAGTCTCATCCATTAAGCTACCACAATTAGGTCACATGCGTTCCATATGTTTATTATTTTTCCCGCGCCCACCATCAACTTAATATCTGCCACATCAATCACGTAATCGATGATCTGTGAAATGTGTGGGAAGGACGTTCCCATTACGAAACCAATGCTGGTCGAAGGCAGCAAATTGAATCTCTGTCCGAACTGTGCCAGATTTGGAGATGAGTACAAAGGGGCGAACACCCCGACTCAAGGTTCTCCGGTCCCGAAGTCGGTGATAGAGGACAGGCTCCAGAGGAGAGAGAGGAGGATGCAGACAAGAGATATCTACTCCGTGTCCTCAAGGGAGCTGATAGGCGACTACGGAGCAGTGATAAGAAGTGCCAGGGAAGCGAAGGGGCTTGATCAGGAAGAATTCGCGAAGTCGATATTTGAGAGGAAGGGCACCATTGCAAGGTTAGAGGCGAACGATCTTGTTCCTGATGACAAGCTGATCAACAAGCTTGAGAAGGCACTCGAGATATGCCTGAAAGAAGAGGTACAGTCCGGAGGTCAGATAGGCGGCGGCAAAAAGGCTGAGGGCATGACCCTGAGCAACTTCATTAAAAAGGAATGATCATCGGAGGACGGAGGAGCGCACGCTGTCAAAGAAGGGCGCGACATCTGCACCTCTTTCTTTCAGAATGATCATTGCGGCCACTTCCATATTGACATCCATCTTTTTACTGATCTTATTGCATTCAGAGACGAATGCCCCTTTTTCCATACCAGACTTCAACGCTTCTCCTATGAGCAGGGACAGCAGGTTGGAGGAACCGTCGCTTTTCTTGGTGGCGGGCGGCTCCGGCGTGTCATCCCTCAGTCTTTTGATGAGCCCCTCCGACGGCCTGTATGCGACCGGCACATCTACTATGGAAGTATCTATAAGCGGTTTGAGAAGATCGCCTGTTTTTGACATAAGCCCCTTTTTGATGAGAACCTTCATCAGCGCATCCGCGTCCTTGATGGGCATCCATCTGAGATCAAGAGATACATACATCGTGAACTCTTTGGCAGTGAGGACGTCCTTTCCCTTGTTAAGGAACAGCGCGGCCAAGCAAATATTCAACTCATCGGGCATGGTATGCGTCAATCACGGTCGGTGTAAAAATACGTTACCATTGCGCGCGCGTTATATGTGTACATACTAACAGATAAAAATAATAGGAACGCCGATTCCTCAGAAAGATTTATAATGGGCATCATAATAACATGGCATCCTGTATGGTGAACGAAATGATGTACACTAGGTTTGAGAAAGCAAGGATCATAGGTGCGAGGGCGCTTCAGATATCGTACGGCGCTCCGGTCCTCATAGATTATCCCGAAGACATGCTGGACCCTATAGACATCTCCATGCTTGAGTATGAGAAGGACTTCATACCCATCACAGTAGTCAGGAATTAACCGAGGAATCATAATGAGCGAAGAGGAGAATGTAACCGTTAACAACGACTTGCTGGTCGCGGAGGATATGTACCTCACGTCGGGTGTGCACATAGGCACCCAGCAGAAAAGCGCGGACATGAAGGACTTCATTTACAGGGTCAGACAGGACGGATTGTATGTTCTGGATGTCAAAAAGACTGATGATAGGATAAGGGCGACGGCAAACTTCCTTGCCAGATACGACCCGAAAAGGATACTCGTGGTCTCAGCGAGGCAGTACGGCCAGAGGCCCGCAAGGGAGTTCTCCAAAGCCATAGGCGCGCCCGCATTTGCAGGACGTTTCGTACCCGGCACGCTCACCAACCCATCCAATGACGGGTTCATCGAGCCGGAGATCCTGATGGTGACGGACCCCGCAGCTGACAAACAGGCGCTCAACGAAGCCCTCAACCTCGGGATACCGATAATCGCGCTCTGTGACGCGAACAACGAGACCAGGAATGTTGATCTTGTGCTTCCTACCAACAACAAAGGAAGGAGAGCGCTCGCATGCATCTACTGGCTCCTTACAAGGGAGGTCCTTTTCGCCAGAGGCGACATAAAGGACCGCGCGGATTTCCAGATGGAGATCGAAGATTTCGAAGCCAAGCTCTGATGCGGTTTGGATAAACTACTTTCAAGACTTTTCATCGCGCCTCCGGGCGCAGACCTTTCTCTAACGGCGTTATGTGTTTTTGCTTTGTTTGCCATATTCTGTTTGCAAAAAACGTTCCAAACTCTTTTTTTTTAGATACCGTGGAATATGCTCAGATCCGCTCTAGAACAGCAAGACGGCCGCAGCCTATTTTTCGCATCGAAAAAGGAGAAGTCTTCTTTGGTTTAGAAACTCATATACTCTTTCAAATGTATTTTCTTTCATGAGATATCCTGCAGTGGCAGGCAGGTTCTATCCTGCGGACAAAGAGGGATTGCTGGCAGACATCAAGAGCTGTTTCCTTCATGAAATCGGCCCCGGGCTTCCGGAACGAACAGGCAGCGAAAGGACGATCTCCGCCGCCATCGCGCCGCACGCAGGATACATGGCATCCGGGATGAACGCTGCCCACGTCTATCGGAAGATAGCAGAGGACGGGCTTCCGGAAGCGTACATCCTGATAGGGCCGGACCACCGCGGTGTTCCGTACAGGGCGGTGATGTGCGATGAGGAATATCTTACTCCGTTGGGGCCGTGCAAGATACATAAGGACATAGCCGCCGATCTCAGGGAGATGATACCCTGCGACAGCGGCGCCCACAGATACGAGCACTCGGTGGAGGTGCAGGTCCCTTTTATTCAATTCATAGATAAGGATCCGAAGATAGTGCCGATCATAATGAGGGATCAAAGTAAAGAATCGGCAAAAAAGCTCGCCGCTGCGATAAAGGAATCATGCAAAGGCAGAGACACGATCATCATCGCATCCAGCGATATGGCCCACTACATCCCGAAAGAGGATGCCGAGAGGCTGAATTCCATGGTCCTGGAAAGGATAGGAGCGAAGGACGTGGACGGAATGTACTCAGCGGTGGAGAGGAACAGGATATCCGTCTGCGGTTACGGTCCGATGGCCGCAGCGATATACGGGTCGGAACCGTCAAGGATAGAGATACTGAAGTATTCCGATTCATGGGACTCGCTGGAATATGATATCAGATCGGTCGTGGGCTACGGTTCGGCAGTTATGTATAAGTAAAAAAACGGGGCCTCTGCCCCGTAAGAACTTTCAGATGCGTTTAAGGTATCTCAGGTTCGGTTCGTATACCAATCCCTTATCCATAAGGACGTTGGAGATCTCCTCAAGCTCCATGCTCGATATCCCCTCCGATTCCGCCCTTCTCTCGAGCTCATCCCTGGGAGCGCCTTTGCCGTCGGTGTCCAGCTCTTCCAGGAGCGAGAGAATGATATCTTCTATGTCGGCGTTGCTGTGGCTGGTCTCTCCCGGCTCGATGTCTATCTCGTCCGGAACATCAGACATGTCCTCAGGAAGGCCGAGATCGATGTTCTTTTCCGGAA
>JAIRQG010000066.1 GCA_031256615.1 Candidatus Methanoplasma sp.
CGCCGCGGATTCCGGCAGCGCGGATGCGCAGTATACTCTGGCGGCGATATGCTCGGTCCCAAAGACAAAGTACCATAATCCCTCCAAGGCCGTTGACTATCTTGGAAAGGCCGCCGCGCAGGGGCACGGCGAAGCCCAGTATCAATTGGGCATGATGTACGCCTACGGAAAAGACGTAAAAAGGAGCGAGGCCAAAGCAATAAGCCTCCTGGAATCCTCCTGCGAGTCCGGGTTCCAGCAGGCAATGGTTGATTATGCGAACATGAGGTTCGAGGGAGAGGTGCTTAAGCAGGATCTTGAGATCGCCGCCAAATGGTTCGAGAGGGCGGCCTCATTCTGCAACGGGTACGCCCAATATGCGCTGGCCTGTATGTACGGCAGCGGCAGTTATTATAAAAAGGACGATAAAATGGCCACAAAATACTTCACAGAGGCGGCTGAGATGGGAGAGGTCAACTCACAGTACTGCCTCGGCTGCATCTATTACGAGGGGAGAGGAGTGGATAAGAATGAGGCCGAATCTGCAGTGTGGTTCGGGCAGGCGGCCGGACAGGGGCATCCCGGCGCAAAGGCATTCCTCGGCATGCTCCACATCAGCGGCACCGGCATAGAGCAGAACATAGAAGAAGGATTGAGGCTCCTCGGCGAATCAGCGGACTCTGGATATTTCGAGGGACAGTACTACCTTGGCAAACTATATATGGATGGTAAATACGTAAAAAGAAATATACCTTTGGCAAAAAAATATCTATCACTGGCGGCGAAACAGGGAGACCCTGATGCAATGACCCTCCTTGGTAGAATAAAGGCGGAGAAGATGCACTGAGTGAGGGAGAAAAAAAGGATGGCGGGAAGAACGATATTCCAGGATGCGGAGACGGGGAACCCATATGCCCGATTGGGTCTTGCGTACATGTATCACCATGGGAAAGATATCGACCCTGATCCGGAACTTGCGATGAAATGGTATATCAGATCATCAGAAATGGGATGTTCAAGGGCAAAATGGGAGCTTGCGAAGATATACAGGGACGGAACCATCGCAAAGAAGAATACCGGAATGTTCACCCGCTATCTCAAAGCTGCAGCCGACTCCGGGGTCCCGGAGGCAAAAGTTGAATTGGGATTCGCCTTTCTTGCAGGGATACACGTAGAAAAAGATGATGCGTCCGCGTTCAAGTGGATGTATCCCGCGGCATGCCAAGAGAACACAATGGCCCAGTTCATGACCGGATATATGTACGGTAGCGGCATAGGTGTCTCTAAAAACACATCCGAACAGGAACACTGGTACGCAAAGGTTAGCCTAAGAGGAGATGGAGAATTGTTCTACTGGATCGGCCGGAATTTTGAATACGGCCTGTTCGATATCAAAGTGAATCTCTCCGAAGCAAGCAGATGGTATAAGAAGGGGGCTGACAAAGGACATGAGAAGTGCATCATATGCTGGCAGTCGGTGCTTTCCGCAATTGGCGGTAAAAAACATGACTCCCTTGAAGAAAGGGAGACCGTGCTGATGAACACAGGTGTCGAGAAAGAAAAACTTGTGCGCGATCAGGCGCTCATTGCGGCAGACAGGTTCTTCGAAGAAGAAGATGAGGAGAACGCCTTCAAGTACTACGAGCTGGCGGCGGGACTCGGGAACCCGGATGCGATGTTCGCTTTGGCGATGATGCACCATGCCGGAGTGTTCGTTAAGAGAAGCGATAAAACTGCCATTGAACTTCTGACCAACGCTTCGGTCGCAGGGTCCAAGGATGCACAGTTTGTCTTGGGCACACTGTATGAGGAGGGAAGAGGCGTGAAGAAAGATCTTGACAAGGCTCTGAAACACTACACCATGGCGGCCGCAAGCGGATATTTGGCCGCATATTACAGGCTGAGCCTTTACATGGATCATCCCGAGATACACGTCAGGAACTCGGCCGTGTTAGTGAGGTGATGGCCTGGGATTCAGGGATGTTCTGGATGCCGCGTCCGGCGGAGATCCTCACGCGCAAAACGCGATGGGTTATATGTACTTCGACGGGAACGGCGTGCAGAAAGACCAGGATAAAGCGTTCATATGGTTCAGGCTGTCCGCGAAGCAGGGGGACCCGGAAGGACAATGCAACCTCGGGTATATGCTCGCGCACGGGTTCGGTGCATATCAGGATGTTGAGAAAGCGTTCAGGTTCTACAAATGCTCTGCCGAACAGGGATATGTAAGGGCGCAGTTCAACCTTGCGCATATGTACTCGGAAGGCCTCGGAACCGAACAGGATTGGAACGAAGCTTTGAAGTGGTATACCAAAGCCGCCGAGAACGGCAGCCTCGCCGCCCATTACAGGATAGGCGTTATGAAAGAAGAGGGCAGAGGCATACTCGCTGATGAGGCCGAAGCTGCAAAGATATATGCCGAGTGTGCGGAGATCGGGCATCCGAAGGCGAGGTTCAAGCTCGGAATGATGATATTTGAGGGGAGAGGCGTGCGTAAAGACCCGGATAAAGCAGCAAAGATACTGGCAAAGGCGGCGGAGGAAGGGAACCCGGAGGCCATGCTGCAGCTGGGGAAGATGTCTCTAAGCGGAGAAGGCATGGTCAAGAGCGAAAATAACGCCCTAAAATGGTTCAGGAAAGCGGCCGCAAGAGGCAACAATGAAGCAAAAAGCATTATCGATAAGAGATCACAATGAATGAGAACTCGTGTTTCGGGAGGATCGATGAATAAAACAGCTCTTATCACAGGAACAACCAGCGGCATCGGATATGCCCTGTGCGAGAAATTTGCGAAAGAGAAGACAGATATTGTTCTGGTGTCCCGCAACTATGAGAAACTCATAAGCCAAAAGGATCATCTGCAAAGCAGCTACGGTATAAGGACGTGGATCATCCAGCAGGATCTGGAACTGCCGGAAGCGGCCCTGAATGTCTATAAAGAATTATGCGAATTGAAGATCGGCATTGATTATCTTGTCCATAATGCAGGATTTGATGTATCCGGCAGATTCGCCGAATCAGACATCGAAAAAGAAAAAGCCATGATACAGCTGAATACGGTCTTCATAACAGAGTTAACAAAATTCATGCTACCTGACATGGAAGCGCAGAAAAGCGGAAAGATATTGTTCGTGGCTTCGGTGATGTCATATGTGCCTTGCGCTCTGAATGCCGTTTATTCTGCAACAAAGGCATATGTGCTTTCCTTTTCCAGAGCTCTCGGGGCAGAATTGAAAGGAACAGGCATAACGACGACCGCGATCTGCCCGGGCGCCACGAGAACGAATTTCGCCGAAAGGTCCGGCCTTCAGGGAACGCCTTCATTCAGGAGGTTTGTTATGGACCCAGAAAAAGTGGCCAACATCGGATACGGGTGTATGATGAAGGGCAGAATAAAGTGTACTCCGGGAATATACAACAAACTCGTGGTATTCTCATCAAAGATATTCCCTGCTGCGGTTGTTGACCGTTTTACAATTAGGATGTTCATTAAGCGGTGACTGCGCCTCTTTGAGGAAAGATCGTACAGCTTTCAGGAAATCATTATTCACTTGCGTCTTCACCTTTACTTTCACTCCGAGCGACTTTAATCTTTTTGTTGTCTGGCTGATGTGATCGAATGGGTAAGATGATAAAAGTCAATAGAGTAAACATGGCGATTGTATCCAAAAAAAGCGAGAAATCGGTCAAATTGCAGCGGTTTATTTTCAAACCTCTTTGGCCTGTTTCCAAAGGATCGCCCACCCGGATGGTCTATTCGGTTAGAAACATCATTAATATCAACAGAGTCCTCATGCAGAAGAATGAACGCATTTCAACCTAATTTGCCATATATCTGAGCCATGAGATACTTTCCAAAGAGATCTTTTTGCGTCATCCCCAAACTGGCGATCTTATCCTCTGCGGCCGCCTCCAGTTTGTACACGTCTTCTACAGTTATCCCCCACTCTTCTGCAACTGTTTCCTCAAGCTCGTGCACGTGTATTATCATACGCGCTCTTGCTTCTCTGTATGTAAGCCCAGCAACCTCTTGAAGGTTGAGCATGCACACTGCATAGTTTATGTATTCTGCCTCTGACATAAATCTGCCATCAAAAGAACTCATATTTATGCTGAGATTATGCGAGTATATTTTATTTTGTGTATAAGGATCATTGAAGTTTATGTGTTCCCTAGCTGAAAAAAATCTAAACCTGCTGAAGGATTCCTATACAGAGTTTGGGACGGCAATATATCTGCGCTCAGCCAACATCTTCAATAACGGTTTCCTGAAAGACCCTGATCAAACATCCTGATGATCCAGCCACCATACGGAGGCTTATTTTTCCTTTACGAATTTGCTCGGCGTGCCCAGAGGGAACTTTCCTCCCGCGGCCAGTTCAAAGTGGGATTTGGTGATCCCGAGGTCGACCATGTTCAGGGTCCCGGGGCTGATCTCTGCCGTGAGTGTTCCGCCGTCGTAGCTGAATCTTGTCTTCTGGCTGTTGCGGGCGGTGGGTGCGAACTGGACCGCTTTCATGGCCGCTGTCACCCATTCCGGGACGTCGGTGTTACCTCCTAGGAACTCTGACACGCTCCTTGTCTTGCGGTGCGGAGCATCCGGCACAGCGGTCGGTTCGGCCATTTCCTCTGCGCCGTAGCCGATAGGTATCCCGCAGATGATCGTCTCGTCATTTTTTACATTAAGCGATGCGCTCTTTCTGTTGAAGGACAGAGAGTACACCCAGCACGTTCCCAGTCCCATGGCCGTGGCCTCAAGCACTATCTGTTCCCCGTAATAACCGCACTTCTCGCACAGATCCGGATCATTCGTTTTTCCTTTTACGGCTATCACCGAGCGGACATTCTTGAACATGAACGTTTTGACAGAACGGAAAGAATCGCTGTCCTCGATGAACTCCATCGTCAGTCCGGATATTTCATTGAGCCCGGAAATGGACCTTCTGAGCGCATCTATCTTATCTTTCTCAATGTGTTTGTCAAGATATTTCCTTACGGACCTTCTTTTCCATATCGCTTTGTAAAGATTCTCATTCTCCATTTCATCCCTCTTTTCTCTTGCTTCCGCCCATCATCACAAGGTATGCGAGCAGCGCTTCAAGCTGTATCCTTTCGTTGCTTCCCTCTACGATCCTGAATTCGATCTCTCCGGTCTTGTCCATAAGCCTTACTTTTTCAGAATCTGTTATGCTGAGGTCAAAGAAGGACGAATGTATCTGCCTGATTATGTCCTGCCCCGACAGACCGTATTTTATCATAACATCGTCAAGCATGTCCCTGGCGCTGATGAAGTTCCCTGCCAGCGCCGTCTCCAGCATCTTCTTCACCTCTTCCGGCTTGGCGAGGCCGGTTGTCTGATAGATCACTTCAAGCGTTATCTGTTTCCCTAAAGATGCGGCAACCTGCAGAGAATTGACGGCACGCCTCATGTCTCCTCTCGCAACGTGAACAAGCCCGTCCAATGCATCGTCGTCTATCTTGACGCTCTCGGCGGCGATTATCCTCCTGAGGTAGTCCTCAACATCCTCTTTGGTAAGCGGACTGAATCTGAATACGGCGCACCTTGACTGTATCGGATCAATGATCTTGGATGAGTAGTTGCACGAAAGAACGAACCTGCATACTTTGGAGTATTTTTCCATCGTACGCCTCAGAGCCGCCTGCGCATCTGAAGTGAGAGCATCAGCCTCATCCATGAACAGGATCTTGAACTCGGCCTTTCCCAAAGGTGCTGTTCTGGCAACCTCTTTGATCTTCCCCCTGACAACATCTATCCCTCTTTCGTCGGAGGCGTTCAATTCGACGAAGTTCCCCTTCCATTCATCGCCGCCGAACATCCCTCTCGCCATTGCGATGGCACATGTGGTCTTCCCTGTGCCTGCGGGGCCCGCAAGCAGGAGGTGCGGCATGTTGCCCGATGAAACGTAAGCTTTCAGTCTTTCTGTGATGTGTTTCTGACCTACTACTTCATCCAAGGTCCTCGGCCTGTATTTCTCGGTCCAAATCTCATTCATGGGGAACGGTTCTCTATGGCATATGTAACTGATAAAAGTTTTCTGTTTACATTATCAATTCTTTTAGAAGAAGCGTTCTGTTATTCCTCCGCTGACTATTGGTATGGGCATTATTTCATTCAGATCCTGCCAGCTTTGCCTCGACCGAACGCAGTATGTTCATACACTGCGATTGAAGTATCGGAATATCTTCGGCGATGACTTTCCATATCATGGACACATCTATAGCATCATATCTATGGGCGATCACATCTCTCAGTCTGGCGGCACCAGACCAATCGACCTCTGGGTGATCGTCCGTAATGATAAATGGCATTCTTTTTATTGCCTCGCCTATCTGTAAAAGCGCAAAAGAACAGCTGTTCTGATATGTTCTGTTATTTACAAAGTCCTCTTCGTCATAACCAAAAAGGTCCATCGTCTCGTGTATAGCTTCGCAGTAATCGAGTATTTTCGATAAAATTGCAATTTCCAGAACGTCATTTCTCATAAACAAGGACCCCATCCCTTTCAATCTCTCCGATGATAGGATTACCTTTCTTTAGCCCGCCCGAAGTTACAATGTCAACATCGCCTTTCAGAGAGATCTGCAGATCCCGCATCAGTCTGGAGATTTGAAACAGGCTTTTTATGTCCCCTGCATGGATAAAAAAGTCAAAATCGCTATTCTGACCGTTGTCTCCTCTTGCTCTTGATCCAAACAGGTACATCTTCTCGATACCATACTGGGACGCTATGGGTTCCACTGCTTCGCGTATACGCTGAACCTCCTTGGTATCAATCCCTGTCATGGATGTATTATGGTATTTGATTAGTATAAGATTATCTGTCGCATCAACAGTTCATGACAAAAATATATCCTGCGAAGAACTGGCACAGACGATCAGCTTTACTCAAAGCAATAGGGCGTGACTAAGAACAAATACAGACGAACTGATTTTTATTTGGTGTCCAAATGTCGCAGTCAAACACCACATCGGCGCGGCCGGCGCCAAAGAGATCTTGTCCATAGCAGAAAAATATTACAGGCAGGCGTACCTTATCATAGAATCCTTCTCCAAGAATGATTTTGATAAGGCGTGATGTGGAAGCCTTCCTTTGACAGGGAAAAGAAAGATTACGTTCTGGCAACGGCTCTTTCCCGCGAAACGGTCGCGATCACCGCTCTTGTCAAGATGCCCAATATTACGCTTGCTTTGGCCTGTGCTGTCTTTGACATCGCCTCGGACGAAGAACGGCCGCTTTGAATTTAGGATCCGCTATTGCCATGTTCCGCGACATAGATATACGTGCGAGCCTGGAAGGTAAAGTCGGTGCCGGCCCTATAGCGGCCACAGCCGGAGCTTCGGCATCGATCGCCGGAGACATCAGGGCCTACGGGAAAGTGGGGCTTACAGGCAATAAACAAGAGTAAGGTCTTAAGGAGATGAACTGGCATCGTGGACCGGCATGCCTGGTCTCCCCCAGATGCCCGATCTGACCCTTGACCTTTGGAACGGCGAATACGTATTATGAGCATGACCGCAGGTCGGCGGCGCTCATCATCCTGCAGTTAACAGCAACTCAACTGAATATTTAGCCATCAGATGTTCAGCAGTTTCTCCAGATCCTCTGCGGATACTCCCATCCTTTTTGATGTCTGTTCCATTGACAGTCCCGAATCCAAGAACCGTTTGACCACCATCTTCATGTTTTCGCCGACCTCGATTATGTGCCCGTCCGGATCGTAAAAACGGATCACGCGCTGTCCCCACGGATATTCTACCGCATCATGCAAACATCTGATGCCGGGATATCCTTTGGCCTTTCTCAGGAAGCCGTCAAATTCTTCTTCTTCAAAATACAGCTCCATATTATTGGACTCTTTGAGTATCTTTTCTTTCGGGATTTTGGCGATCCAATCGAAATCCTCCTGCAGGGACAATCCGCAGCTGAAAGAGATGTTCTTACCGTAATCTTGGAACACCTCCAGTCCGAATAGGTCCTCATAGAATTTCCTTGATGCTTTTACGTCGCTTACAGATAACAAAGTGCCAGAATATCTCATTTCACTCCT
>JAIRQG010000084.1 GCA_031256615.1 Candidatus Methanoplasma sp.
TGTTCATGGACCTGCCAGGCGCAAAAGTATCTCTTCCGGCAAATGATCAGGGGCATCTGTCAAATGTTTTCTTCGAAACGGTCGAGGACATAGAAACAAAAGAATTCCCCGATGCGCTCAGCAGGAAGGAATGTCCAAATCTATATGGGTGTGTCGTGGATCTGATGGTAAAAACAAGAGAAACAGTGAAAACAGGTGCGCTTGCCCCGTGTTGGTCAGAAGGAGTACTGACAACATCCGCGTTCCTCAGAGGGACGGAGCAGCTTCTCATGGACATGCTCATGGAGCCGGATGTTGCTAAGAAGATGATCGCAAGAGGGAAAGAATGGTCGGATCAGATAGTCAGGGCAACATACGCCGACACCGCAGACTATGTGATAGACACCGACCCCGTCGCGTCAGCCTCCCTCATAGACGCGAACATGTTCAAAGAGTTCGTGTTCGAACCGACGAAACAAAACATCGCCGGATGGAAGAAAGATCTGAAAATACCCGTCATGGTACACATCTGCGGAGACACAACGCCGATGCTGGACCAGTTCACACAACTCGGAAACGAGATCCAGAGCATCGACTATCTGGTAAATATCGGCAAGGCGAGGGAAATAGTAGGAGATAAGATAACAATCATGGGAAATGTCAACCCCGTGGAACTGATGTGGCGGGGAAGCGTACAAGATGTTAAAACGGAGGCAAGGTCGTGCTTCGACAAAGCCGGACGCAACGGAAGATTCATCTTCGGGCCGGGATGCGCCACCCCCCGAGATTCACCGATGGAAAACACGAGAGCACTGGTGGAAGCATCAAAAGAATGCCGCTACTGAACAAACAGGCAGATCACTCCGTATCTCTTTCACAAAAAAGAATGCTATGGCCTCATTTCTGCGGCCGTCATATCTAACCAGAATGTTCAATGATGTGCGTATGTGCAAAGACGATATGTATTGATACGACGGTTACCCGGATCAACGGATCAGTACCCCATGACCGAAAAGGACCTGCGCATGAGTGAAAAGGTATTCAACATAGGAGGAATGACCTGCGCAGCCTGTGCTCAAAGAGTGGAGAAGAGCATTAAAAAGCTGGACGGCGTAGAAAACGTATCAGTCAATCTCGTTACCGAAAAAGCCACTGTTTTATATGATTCTCAAAAGGTGCGGCAATCCGACATCCGAGAAGTGATCGAGAAGGCCGGATACAGTGTTCTGGAAAGCAGTAAGGTGAACGAGACAGGCTTGGATGGAGAGAGGAAACAAAAAGAAATAAGGATTCTCTGGACAAAATTCATCATTTCTGCTGCTTTTTCCTTCCCCCTTCTTTACATAGCGATGGCTCCGATGGTAGGGATCGTAAACCTGCCTTTCTCAGCGGAACTGCACCGCTTGATGAGCAGCGACCCGCTCGCATATGCTTTCATCGAATTGCTTCTTGTCATTCCAGCGATCACCGTAGGGTACAGGTTCTATACTGTAGGTTACAGGGCGTTTTGGCAGCGGAGCCCCAATATGGATTCCCTGATCGCGGTAGGCACGACCGCCGCTGTGCTGTACAGCGTCTACAACACATGGATGATCGCGAACGGTCAGCAGGATGCTGTGGAAGCATTATATTTTGAAACAGCGGGAGTGATCATAACTCTTGTTCTGCTGGGAAAAACTCTGGAGGCGGTTTCAAAAGGAAAGACGGGCGAGGCAATAATGAAACTCATAGGTCTTGCGCCGAAAACCGCATTGATATTCCATAACGGCACGGAAAAGGAGATCCCTATCGAAGAAGTAGAGATCGGCGATATCGTCATCGTCAAACCCGGCGCGAAGGTCCCTGTGGACGGCACGGTAACAGACGGCCGCACTTCTGTTGATGAATCCATGCTTACCGGCGAAAGTATGCCTGTGGAGAAAAAGACAGGGGATCAGGTGTATGCGGCCACGCTCAACACCACCGGCCTGATAAGATTCAAAGCTGAAAAGATCGGATGCGACACAGTTCTGGCACATATAATCAAGTTGGTAGAGGATGCACAGGGCAGCAAAGCTCCGATAGCAAAAATGGCCGATGTTGTATCGGGATATTTCGTACCGATCGTGTGCATAATATCGCTGCTTGCGGGGGTCGCATGGTTCTTCGGAAGCGACGGCGATCTGAGATTTGCTTTGATGATATCCATTTCTGTTCTTGTTGTCGCGTGCCCATGCGCTTTGGGATTGGCAACTCCCACTGCCATTATGGTCGGTACGGGAGTAGGCGCGGAGAACGGCATCTTCATCAAAAGCGGCGAAGCGTTAGAGAGTTTGCACAAGATCAATACGGTCGTGCTGGACAAGACTGGCACGATCACCGAAGGCAGACCTGCCGTTACAGATATATTCGCTGTCAGCGGAGAAGAGCCAGATGGTCTTTTGCAGATAGCGGCTTCCGCAGAAAAAGGCTCAGAACATCCTCTTGGGCAGGCGATCGTCGCAGGAGCGCATGACAAAGGGTTGGAGATCCTGAATGCAGACAAGTTCACATCCATCACGGGGCGCGGCATAGAGGCTGCGGTCGATGGACGGATTGTCCTTATCGGAAACCGCAAACTAATGGATGAGAACAAGATCCAGCTGGGCGGATTGCAGGCAGATTCCGACAGAATAGCGGATGAAGGCAAGACTCCGATGTTTATTGCGATAAACGGTAATGTGGCGGGGATAATAGCTGTTGCCGACCCTGTAAAAACTTCCAGCAGAGCGGCGGTCGACAGTCTGCGTAAAATGGGGATCGATGTTGTCATGATCACAGGCGACAACCGCAAAACAGCGGATGCCGTTGCAAAACAGGTCGGGATCGACAGGGTGCTGTCAGAGGTCCTTCCGGAAGATAAGGCAAAAGAAATAACAAGACTGCAGTCCGACGGTCTAAAGGTAGCTATGATCGGAGACGGCATCAATGACGCGCCGGCGCTGGCACAGGCTGATACCGGCATAGCGATCGGTTCGGGAACAGACATAGCGATCGAATCGGCAGCTATTGTGCTGATGCACTCGTATCTGACGGACGTGCCGGTTGCGATCAGCCTGAGCAAGAAGACCATTCAGAACATCAGACAAAACCTGTTCTGGGCGTTCGGTTACAATGTGGTGGGGATCCCCATTGCCGCAGGGATCCTGTTTCTCTTCGGCGGACCTCTGCTGAATCCGATGATCGCGGCGGCTGCGATGTCATTAAGCTCAGTATCGGTTCTGACGAACGCTCTGCGTCTGAAGAGAACAGCAATAAGGAAGTAAAGAGGAATAAAATGGAAAGATCAGTATTGAATGTGGAGGGAATGTCCTGCGGGCATTGTGCAACGGCTGTAACAAAGGCATTGAAAGCCCTGCAGGGGGTACAAACCGTCGAGGTCGACCTGAAGGCAAAGACCGTAACTGTAGAACATGACCCCGCGAGAGCCTCGTTAGAAAAAATAAAGCTTGAGATAGAGGACCAGGGTTACGACGTCGTTTCCAAGTGACGCAGCATATGTTCTGCAGGCCTGTCGGCCGTAAATGGAAAATACGCAGACATTGTAACAATGGGCATGAAAATGCTCATAATCAACGGATCCCCCAGAGCCGAAGGCAACACCTCCGAGCTTGTAAAACAATTTATTATGAATGTCGGGAACAAAGCGGAGATCGAAGAGATCTGTATTTTCGAAGATGACATCAAAGGCTGCAAGAACTGCGGCGCTTGCCAAAGGGCAGTTCTGAAAACGCACTGCGCCGTCAACGATGACATGTCCGATCTGTACCAAAAGTTCCTGTCTTCGGACATCGTTATACTTGCATCGCCGATATACATGTGGCAGTTCACCCCTTGCACGCTGGCATTCCTTAACAGACTGCACTGTCTGTGCCATTCGGAAGATTTTTCATACAATGTTATGGAGGGGAAAAGGATGGCGGCCCTGATCACACTGGGCGCGGAAGAAGATGTAGCGGATTATGCGGCAAAAGGCCTCAGAGACTTCTGCGAATTCTTCCGGATAGATCATCGGGGAGACATCAGGATACCATACGCCGAAAAGCAAAGGATATCGTCAGGCGAATACAATAGAAAAGTGAAAGAGTTTGTCGGGAAGATATTCGGCTGATCACCAATCATCTCTGCGGTTGTCTGTCACGTGCTGCGACTTCCCCTCAAATCTTTTCAGCGTTCCGGGCAGTAAAAGTTTGACCTTCGCGCTGATGCTCAGCACGTTCTTGAGTTTATCTTCGACGAACCTCGTCCTCTTGAGGAGCTCTGTCATATCCTCTTTCAAAGAAGATTCGTTCAGTTCGACCTCTACCACCATATCGTCCATGTAGTTCTTGTTCTCTAACGTTATGTGATAGAATGTGCTAAGGAACGGTATCTCTCCGATCACGCTCTCGATCTGCGAAGGGAAGACATTCACGCCGCGCACGCAGAGCATATCGTCCGTTCTTCCTGAGAGCCTCATAAGCCGCGGATGCGTCCTTCCGCATTCGCATTTTTCCCATGTCAGCGACGAGATATCCATTATCTTGTATCTGATGAGCGGGAAAGCCTCCTTTTGAAGCATGGTGATGACTATCTCTCCCCGTTCTCCCTCGGCGCACTGGTCGCCGTTCTTATCAAGTATCTCGATGTAGCATATGTCTGCCCAGGTGTGCAGGCCGCACTGTTTCTCGCACTCGAGGAAGGACGGACCGTAGAATTCGCTTGCGCCGTAGCAGTTGTGCATGCGTATCCCTGTTCTGTCTTGTATTTTGGTTCTCATGCTTTCGGACCAAGGCTCTCCTCCCGAGATCGCCAGCCTGAGTTTGGTATCTCTTTGGATGTCGATGCCCTTCTCCTCGCACACTTCGGCTATATGGAAAAGGTAAGAGGGGGTTCCGGCGAACGCCGTGACAGGCAGGTCCCTCATCAATTGGATCTGCCTCTCTGTGTTCCCTGTGCTGGCAGGCAGAACCGTTGCGCCGATCTTCTCTGCTGCGTAGTGTACGCCCAACCCACCGGTGAACAGGCCGTAGCCGTGGGCGTTCTGAATAAGGTCCCTTTTGCTCATTCCGAAGGAGACCATTCCTCTGGCCAGCGATTCCGCCCAGTCATCGAGGTCTTTTCTCGTGTACCCGACAACGGTGGGCTTTCCTGTGGTGCCGGATGAAACATGGAGCCTCTCAAGGTCCTCATAAGGTCTTACAAAGAGTTTGTCAGGATAGTTATCCCTGAAGTCGGTCTTTACCGTGAAAGGGATCTTCCGGAATGTTTTCAGATCGGTAACATCTGCAGGCGATATCCCGACAGATTTCATACGGTCATGGATGAACTTCGATGAATCGTACATTGTGCGAACGTTCTTTTTCAGAAGACTCAGTTGCAGTTTCTCAAGTTCCGCACGCGGCATTGTTTCGATCTCTTTGTTCCAAAAGGCCATATTGTCACCCCACTGTGCTATTTGTTGTCATGCTAACATCAAGAAATCATTTAAATAATTACCTAACGCCCGATTTGGCTGAAGTCACCAATTTTGCCCGCTCTTTGTATGTTTGTCTTGACAGTTCATGGAAGACGGCTTGTTTGAGTCGTGGTTAGCACTTGCTCGTTTGATAGAATAAAAAGGGAAGTCGAAGACCCTTTATGCAGAGACTCCGACTTTAGGATTTTTCTCAAATAATTTTTGTCTCACAGCCATTCAAAATTCCAAAGGGCATTATATGGATCATCAGATAACACTGAATCTGCCCATGAATATGCCAATTGTATTGCTTGCTTTTCATCATAGTCTACGATACTGTTAGTGAAGTTCACTCCATCTTTAACATATATACAGTGAACACTTTCATCTTCTGAACATCCTATCGC
Source organism: Candidatus Methanoplasma sp. (assembly GCA_031256615.1). GTDB lineage: Archaea > Thermoplasmatota > Thermoplasmata > Methanomassiliicoccales > Methanomethylophilaceae > Methanoplasma. The sequence goes on from JAIRQG010000084.1 coordinate 5,842, forward strand.
GCCCAATTTCGTGGCAAAATTATTGTACAAATATGAATCATTCCCGATAAATATGAACGGTACGCTGTTCACAATAGCTGTATTGATATCTTTATTTATTTTCTGCTGATCGTTGAGGTATATCCATGATTCACTGATGATTGCTATATCTCCTGCTCTAATGTCGCTGATATTCGATTTTTTATTGATGCTATGCGTTAAGCCAGACAGATTGTTCTCTATTTCTGAGAAAAGGATATCATCCGAAAATACGACCACATTCCGATCAGTAAACCCTTTTTTTTCGGGTAAAGAATCACTTGGGTCATCCTGGTCTCCTGCAAAGAAAGCTACGACAAGCACTGCTAAAAAAGCCAGCACAAGGACCACCGTCAAAGAATATATTTTTTTGTTCATTTATGTTACCTCCTCTCCAGTTTGGGCTGGTAACCATTCATTAGACAGTTGTAAAAAAGAGGCATAACAGTAATATCTATAATAAACACGTTTTTTACACGCCATCCCTGCCTGCATTAGATTTTTTGTATATAAATTAGGGGTAGGATTTATTATATTTAAAGAAATTTTTTGATATATCGGGGCAGACTGAAAAGAGGCTCACATCCCATTTTGCGGCCGATCATTCTAGCTTTATTGATCCCGCAATCCTCAATTTCCCGCCTTCAAGATACATCAGGATGCCGGCATCTCCGGGTTTATGTATTATGTCTGTCTCCATCTCTATGGTCAGCTGCGGGTTTCTGAAATCGCTTCCGCTGCCCGCACCTGCGATGCGACAGGGGACCATCTGCATCCAGTGCCCGAGGTGAAGCACCATGCCTTCTTTAAGAGGAGAGGGCCAATATTTGATCAGTTCGGCTTTTCCGACGATCTTTTTGGTCATTTTGACGGAGGGGTCCGTCGTAAGCACATACCCGCGGTCCAGTTCGTCCGACTCTATCCCTCTGAGGGCAAGCCCGACATGATCTCCTTTGACGCCGTCATCCGCATCAACGTCGTGTTTCTGTATTGACTTCAGCACTACTTCCCGTTTGAGAGGGAATACCTGCATCTTGTCGTGTTTCCTGAAATATCCGTCTATGACCGATCCGAGGACCACCGTCCCCACGCCTTTAACGTTGAAGTGGCTGTCGACGGGGCAGGAACCGCAGGTTCCGCTGCCCGGCGCGCGCGCCTCTTTTTGTGCTATGTCGAGGAGGTCCTCTCTCATTTTTATGTGGTCTTCCTCGATATACGCATAATTTTCCAAGGAAGTGCCTGCGATCAGCGGCGCAAGCTGCTCTTTCTGAATGAAGTTCCTCAGTATTATCCATCCCTTTCTTATCTTGAAAAGGTCTGCCATAACGATGGATTCTCCGAGGGAGGCATCTATCTTATCCACGGTCAGTATCGCAAATTCTGACATGCCCATGGAGTAGAAGAGCGAGGACAGTTTCTCAGGATATTTGGACGGCTCGATCAACGTGACCGAATCGTTCCCTCTTTTGATCTCGAAGAAGGTCACATCGGTGATTGTGCCCTTCTTGCCGATCTTCTCGGCAAGGCCGACCGCTCCGAGGACCGCAACGTTCAGGTTCCCCATTATCTCATATCTCCGATCTTTTGACCAGTTCTATGCCTGCTTTTTTCAGTATCCCGATCGCTCCTTCCGTGTCATCGACCCTGACAAAAAGGTAATCAAGATTCCTGCCGCTGTATGCATACCCGTACTCAATGTTTATTCCCGCTTTTCCAAGAACGTCGGCGGCATCGAAAAGCGAGCCGGGCGCATCCTTCATCTTGATGCCGATGACGTCCGTCTTTTTCACAATGACGCCTCTTGACCTGATGTTGTCATATGCTTTGTCCGGCTCATCGACGATCGCCCTCAATATGCCGAATTCCGATGATTCGGCAAGGTTGAGGCCTTTTACGTTGATCTTGAACTCCTTCAGTATCCCCGCAATGGCCGCCAGACGTCCCGGTTCATTGCTGACGAATATCGAAAGCTGCGTGATAATATTCTCGTTTTCCATTACATCACCCTCTTATCTATGACCCTTTTAGCCTTACCTTCGAATCTCGGGAGTTCACCCGGGGCTTTAAGCTCCACGACCGCGGCGATCTCCAGATGTTTTTTGAGTTCGACCTCTATGCGCGTTTTCAGGCGCATCATGTCAGTGACCTTGTCCCTGAACATCTCCGGCTTGAGTTCCGCCATTATCTTCATGTGGTCGAGAGCTCCTTCTCTTGTGACCTCTATCATATACTGATTGCCTATCTCAGGTATCTTCATCAGAGTATATTCTATCTGCGAGGGGAACACGTTTATTCCGCGCACGATAAGCATGTCGTCGGACCTTCCGGTTATCCGGGATATCCTGGGCGACGTTCTTCCGCATGCGCAGGTATCCTCAACTACGGAAGTGATATCTTTGATCTTGAATCTGACCATCGGGAACGCTTCTTTTTTAAGCAGGGTCACCACAAGTTCTCCCTTCTCGCCGTTCTCCAGCACTTCTTCTGTTTCAGGATCGAGGATCTCCACATGCATGATATCGCTTCCGACATGGATGCCGTCCCTTTCCTCGCACTCCGTGAACATCGGGCCAGCCAGCTCGGATGTTCCGTATATGTCGTAGGCCCTTATCCCCATTGTGGTCTCTATCTTTGTCCTCATGCTTTCCGTCCAAGGCTCCGCGCCGAGCACCGCTTTTTTCAGGCATGTATCCCTTTTGATATCGATGCCCATCTTGGCGGCCACATCGTTCATGTGTATCAGGTATGACGGGGTGCAGGCTATCACCGTTACTCCGAGGTCCTGCATGAGCTCAAGCTGCCTTTCTGTGTTCCCTGTGCCGGTGGGGACCACCGCCGCGCCGACCTTTTCCGCGCCGTAGTGCAGCCCGAGCCCGCCTGTGAACAATCCGTATCCGTATGACACCTGAAGGACATCTCCTTTGCCGACCCCGATGGAAGTGAGGGATCTTGCCAGGGCCTCCGTCCAATATTCAAGATCATTCTCGGTATACCCCACTACCGTGGGTTTTCCGCTAGTGCCAGACGAGGCGTGGAATCTCACAATTTCTGAATTCGGGACGCTGAACATCTTTGTAGGGTAGTTGTCCCGAAGGTCCTGTTTGTACATGAAAGGAAGTTTACGCACATCATCCAGCGACCGTATGTCGTCCGGAAGCACGCCGGCGCTTCTCATCCGGTCGTGATAGAATTTGTTGGTACTGTACAGGTTGTTAATGAGATTCTTAAAACTCCTGTATTGGAGTTCTTTCATTTTTTCGACCGGCATACATTCGACGTCAGCGTTCCAGTACACTATTACCACCTTCCGGCATAAGCCGGTGTGTTTTTCCTTATGCGGGTTTTATTATTTATTAGAATGTTTTATACTGTATGGACGATTTTTCTGAATGCCAGGTAAGCAACCGGCAGCTCGACTGCTGGGAGAGGTTCTACAGAGAGAACAAACGGCCGGGGAGAGGGATTGGGAAGATAGACATTGACCTTCAGCCGGGGCTGAAGGTATTGGACGTGGGGTGCGGAACGGGAAAGACAACGGCCGCTCTGATAAAAATGGGAATGGATGTGACGGGACTTGACTTTTCGCCATCGGCAATAAG
>JAIRQG010000127.1 GCA_031256615.1 Candidatus Methanoplasma sp.
GTGTAACGCATGGCCGCCGGGGAGTCCCCATCCACCGATCCGAAATTCCCCTGGCCGTCGACCAACGGGTATCTTAGCGAGAACGGCTGCGCCATCCTTACCATTGCTTCGTATGCCGCGGAGTCTCCGTGGGGGTGGTACTTACCAAGCACTTCTCCCACCACTCTCGCGGACTTCTTGTGAGGTCTGTTGTACGGCAGACCAAGTTCAGACATTGCATACAGGATCTTCCTGTGGACGGGTTTCAATCCGTCCCTTATATCCGGAAGGGCGCGCCCCACGATGACGCTCATCGAGTAGTCGATGTACGCCCTTTTCATTTCTTTCTCTATGCTCTGGGGTATGATCTTCTTACGCTCTTCCATGGTATCACACATCCAGATTGATCACTTCATGAGCATGTTCGATGATGAAATCCCTTCTCGGTTCTACATCATCTCCCATGAGTATCGAGAAAAGCTGATCGGCAAGCATTGCATCCTCTATCTCGACCTTCTTCATCATCCTCGTCTCGGGATTCATTGTTGTGTCCCACAGCTGCTGCGGGTTCATCTCTCCTAAACCTTTGTATCTGCTTACATTCGTGCCAGAACCCATTTCTTCAATGGCCTTTGCCATCTCCTCTTCGTTGTAAGCGTACGTCTCCTTCTTACCTTTGGATACTCTGTACAGCGGAGGCATGGCGAGGAACACATGGCCGCTATCTATCAGCGGTTTCATCTGCCTGTAGAAAAGCGTCAGGAGCAATGTGCCTATGTGAGCACCGTCCACATCTGCATCGGTCATTATCACAACGCTGTGATACCTTATCTTGCTGAGGTCGAACTCCTTCCCGATGCCGCCTCCTATTGCGATCATCAGGTTCCTTATCTCTTCGTTATCGAGGATCTTATCCGGCCTTGCCTTCTCAACATTCAGGATCTTTCCGCGCAGCGGCAGTATGGCTTGGAATGCTCTGTCCCTTCCCTGCTTTGCGCTTCCGCCCGCAGATTCTCCTTCTACAATGTAAAGTTCGCATTTTGACGGGTCCTTTTCGGAGCAGTCTGCGAGCTTTCCGGGGAGGCTGCCCGATTCGAGCGCGCTCTTCCTTCTTGTGGCGTCCCTCGCTTTTCTTGCGGCTTCTCTGCTCTCCATCGCAGATATTCCCTTTCTTACCACCACTGCCGCGGTGGCGGGATTCTCCAGGAAGAACTCCGAGAGTTTCTCGCTCATGAGCGCGGAGACGGCTTTCTGAGCAATGCTGCTTCCAAGTTTGGCCTTAGTTTGGCCTTCGAACTGCGGGTCCGGCATCCTTATGCTGATTATCGCTGTGAGCCCTTCCCTGACATCATTCCCTTCAAGCGTAACGTCCTTGAGCAGCCCGTTCTCTTTGCCATAATCGTTGATCGTTTTTGTCAGAGACGACCTGAACCCTGTGAGATGGGTCCCTCCTTCGGGCGTGTATATTGTATTGACAAATGAATCGACCGCCTCATTGTACCCGTCCGTATACTGGAGGGCTATATCGACCAGCACTCCGTTCCTCTCTCCTACGAGAGCGATGGGAGGATCGTGGATTGCCTTCTTCGATCTGTTAAGATATTGAACAAACTCGGAGACCCCTCCCTCGTAATGGAATTTATCGGATCTTCCTGTTCCTTTGTCCTCAAAATAAATGGTCGCCTCTTTGTTGAGGAACGCCTGGTTCCTGAACCTGTTCTGAAGCACTTCGTAATCAAAGGCAGTGGTCTCGAATACCTCCTCATCGGGATAGAACGTTATCGTAGTGCCCGTTTTGTCGGACGTGCCGATGACCTCTACCGGGCCGTCCGGTATCCCAATGTGATATGTCTGCCTGTACATCTTCCCGTCCCTTTCAACGATCGCTATCAGACGTTTGGACAGCGCATTGACGACGGATACACCGACCCCATGGAGTCCTCCCGATACTTTGTACGAATTCTGGTTGAACTTCCCTCCAGCGTGAAGATCAGTGAGACACATCTCAAGAGCGTCCTTGCCTTCTTCTTTATTCATCCCCACGGGAATGCCTCTTCCGTCATCGTTGACGGTCACTGAGCCATCTTCGTTAATGTAGACGCTGACCCTGTCGGCATAGCCTGCCATAACCTCATCTATGCCGTTGTCCACAACTTCGTAGACAAGGTGGTGGAGCCCTCTGCTGTCGGTGCTCCCTATGTACATTCCCGGTCTTTTCCTGACCGCTTCCAATCCTTTCAGAGCGACTATACTGTCTGCATCATAGACCTCAGGGTCATATAGCCCTTGCTGTTTTTCCCCATCCATTTTCACAACTCCAAGCAAAATGTTCTGTGTATGTCACCTAATACGCACCCCATATATATACGCGCGCACGCGAATGCCGAATTTTGGACATATTGTTCAGCACAGCTTAACGTCAGCGGATGCAGAAGAATTGTCCACTGACAAGCCTGAAATATTGACAAACTATGCTAGGGGCATGAGCACCATAATGGAAGAGGCCCGGCGGGGAATAAGCCCTATGATTAAAAGGGTTGCCGAGAAAGAGGGTGTCAGCGAAGAGTTCATCAGGAACGGCATAGCCTCCGGGAGGATAGTGGTGCCCTGCAATCCCATACACGATCCGGAACCCTCTGCGATAGGGGAAGGTACGGGGATAAAGGTCAATGTCAACCTGGGGACCTCGAGGGACCTTGTTGATCTGGACAGCGAGCTCAGGAAGCTGGATGTAGCAATAAAATACGGTGCCGATGCTGTGATGGACCTCAGCACCGGCGGGGATATAGACCATATCAGAAAGATGCTCATTGCCAAGTCCCCGATGATGATCGGATCCGTACCGATCTACCAAACGGGACTGACAGCAGCAAGGAAGGACGCCGTTGTGGACATGACCGAGGACGATATTTTCAACGGAATAGAGAAACACGCCAAGGACGGGATGGACTTCATGACCGTCCACTGCGGCATTACGAAAGAGACCGTTGCCTGGCTTAAAGGGAACGGCAGAGTGACCGACGTCGTCTCCCGTGGCGGATCGTTCCTCACCGCATGGATACTCCATAACGAAGAGGAGAACCCCCTCTACAAGAATTTCGATTATCTTCTTGAAATGGCCCGGAAATATGAGTTCGCCCTTTCGCTCGGGGACGGGTTCAGGCCGGGATGCATCGACGATGCGTCCGATCAGGCGCAGCTGTCGGAATTGATGACTTTAGGGCATTTGGTGGGAAGATGCAGGGAGGCGGGTGTACAGAGTATGGTCGAAGGCCCGGGGCATGTTCCTTTGGACCAGGTCCCGATGAACATGCAGCTGGAGAAGAGGCTTTGCCGCAATGCTCCGTTCTATGTTTTAGGGCCTCTCGTTACAGACATCGCCCCGGGATATGACCACATCGTCGGAGCTATAGGCGGAGCCGTCGCGGCACAGTACGGCGCGGACTTCCTTTGCTATCTCACTCCCGCAGAGCATCTGTCCCTCCCCGACGAAGATGACGTCAAAGAGGGCCTGATAGCATCCAAGATCGCTGCGCATGTGGGAGACCTCTGCAGAGGCAGAGGAAGGGAAATGGATACCAAAATGGCAAAGGCGAGGAAGGCCCTTGACTGGGATACCATGTTCGAAGTGTGCATCGATCCGGATAAAGCAAGAAGATACAGAGCAAGAGGGTGCACGAAAGGAGAGGACGGCTGCTCCATGTGCGGCGATGTCTGTGCTGTGAAGATCGTCAACAGATATTTGATCAGGAACGGCCCGGACGAAGGTTGCTGAAGTGAAGTGGAGCCACTGGAGGGGATCGAACCCCCGGCCTACAGTTTACGAAACTGCCGCTCTACCGCTGAGCCACAGTGGCGTTGGGAGTGCTGATTGAACCCTAAGATAAAAAGTTTTACTCTGCACCGAGGAAGCAATCATGCATCGGAACGCTCCGTTGGCTTCGGGCATGAGGTATCCCGCCTTTGTCTGAAGATAAAATCTATTTATCCTATGCATCACGGCGAAGAACAGGAAAGTGCGGATAACGGTCCCGAAGGAACTGAACCCTTTACAGGAGCTGTCGCCTGTTTGTAAAGGAGTATCAAGATCAATGACAACCGAGATATCGTCAAAATGATGATAGCGATCCTTAACCGAACGCATCGGGTTGGATCGCACATTTCTGCACCTTTTACCAGGGATTATTCGAACCGTCGCGCGCTCGGAAGCGCGGCGGATCCGGCTTTATGCCGTGATCATGTTATCCTGTATTTCGGGAACATATCTCTGAACACGACCGCATCCTGCGCGATCAGCGGCGACTCGCATATAAAGGTGCAATCTTGTTTTGAATCCTCGAGCACGTCTGCCAATAATTGCATATCTGGGTCTTTTGCGCTGAGAGGCAGATGGGACAGTTCTCCCCTGTCGCCGTACTTAATGCAGCTTATGTGCATGTGCGCAATTTCCCCGCACAACGGGAAGAATTCATCGATCAGTTTTCTCATGTCTTCCTTTGATTTTAGGCACCCTACGTCGCGTGCGTGAACGTGCGCGACATCAAGCACCGGCCTCACGCCGTCCACGCTGTCCATCACCTCAGCGATCTCTTTCAGCGTCCCGAACTGGCCTTTCTTGCCCATCGTCTCCACTCCGAGGATCACGTCTCTGATTCCCTCATCGTCCATGATGTCCTTGCATTTCGATAATCCGTCTACGACAGATTCCAAAGCCGTATCCGGAGATTTCCCATATGATGCCGCATGTATCACTATTATATATGCGCCGAGCGCGTGCGCCGCGCGTACCGTATCCATGACCCATCCGATGCTCTTCTCTCTTGTTTCCATATCCTCTGAGTTAAAACTAATGAAATAAGGCGCGTGACAGCTCAGCCTTATATCTAGGTTCTTTGCGGCCTCTCCTATCGCTTCTGCTCTTTCCGCGGTTATTCTGGCACCTCTTACAAATTCAACCTCGAGGGCATTCAAACCTATGCTCTTCGTATAGTTGAGAGAGCCTTCGGGGGTCTTTCCCTCGCTCGGATATCCTGCCGGACCAAAACGCATGATGTACCAACATCTTACGCATATTTCAGAGTTCCCCGGTTCGGCGGACGGTAAGTCCTTTAGCCTGTTCGGACATTGTCCCTCTGTGCAGATAGAACTCGATGTCTCTCTCGACCCGACCCTCGGGTGCGGGCAGGCCCACAGGTGGAGAAAGAACGGCAGCACATGGAACGGCGTCATCGGATCCGATATCATAGATCTTACCGAGAACGCAGGCGGTTTCAAAGCGGAAGGGTGTTCCGACAAGGACATTCTCCTCGGTTATTTCAGAAGCGGGGACGATCTCTCTCGGATCATCAGAGAAATATCCCTCGCAGACCCTTACGTCGCTTCGCTGTCCTCATCCTGCCCCGGCATGAGGATACTGAAGCAGGAACCGTGGGAATGCCTTGCCACATACGTTCTCGCAACGAATGTGAACGTCAAAAGGATCGCTAAGATGGTCGAATCCGTTTGTGACACATTCGGCAGCGACCTTGGAGAAAGAAGAGCATTCCCCACACCGAAACAGATACTCGATAAACAGGAAGAGATACCGCTGTGCAGGCTCGGATACCGCGAAGGAAGGTTCGTCGAACTTGCGGAGAATGTTGACAACGGTGCCATCGATCTGGAAGCGATCGAAGAGCAGGATTATGCAGACTGCATAGATTCTTTGATGGATATCAACGGCGTCGGACCGAAGGTGGCCGACTGCGTGGCGCTTTTCGGATTCGGGCATCTTGAGGCTTTCCCCGTTGACGCCAGGATCTCGAAATGCCTCAATGAGATGTACTGCGTGTTCGGAAACTACAGAACAATGGCCGAGTTCGGAAGGAAGAAGTTCGGAAGATATGCGGGATATGCGCAGGAGTTCCTTTACCACAGTTCCGTCATCACCGGACCCTGAGGATCAGATCGCTCCCGGGTTCGTTTTCAGATAGAACTCGGACGCATCCCAGTCCTCATCTTCCTGGGGTTTCTTCTCTTCCATCTTCACCCCTAGGGATCTGGCGATCTCTTTCATATGCTTATACGCCTTGTCGCTGCCTTTGAAGTTCTCCACCTTTGCCCCCGATGATGATATCTTTCCCTCGAAAGAGCCTATTATCTTCGTCCCGTCGAAGACCACGCATTCCGACGCGCCGCATTCCCTTTTGATCATGCTGCGCAGGAATGCATGAAGATTGTCCTGTGTGTTAAGCAAAAGCATCTCATTGAACGGTTCCGGCATTAATTCCGTATCCTCTTTGAGGATCCACCTTGGTGCGGGATCATCCCTCACAAGGAACCCCTTGGCAACATATCCTTCCTTCTCCAACTCCGCCAGCATCCTTCTCACCACTGACATCCTCAGCGTGAGGAATTGCGCCAGCTCTTCCGCGGAGAACATCCCGAAATCCTTGAAGTGCCTCTTCACTATGGCCTTCATCGCTTTTTCTTTGCCCATGCGGCTCGGCGGCACCAGATAATAAAATGAATCCTGGTCCTGGCATATGGCAGACGCCTTGGTCAGTTCCGAAACCATTTCCAATGTGCGTTCCTCCGAGAACGGAGAGTTGCGGATTATCTCTTTCCTTGATATCGGCTGCCTGTCGCGGATCATTTCCATCACCGTCACGGCATCTTTCTCAAGCTCGCCTGCCCTGGCCGCGCTGTATACCGGAGCAAATTCCGATGTGGTGTATCCGACATATCCGGGCATGAGGAACATCCTCATGAGCGTCCCTCCGGTCAGGACCTTCTTGAACGGTACCTTCTGAGATACCCGGGTCACCATCTCCTGGTCGTTCCTTATGTACCCTCTGACCTTCACAGCTTCGTCGACAGTGGGGAATTTTCTGGCTTTTGAGACCCTCTGCTTTTGGAAGATATAGCACAGATACTCTTCATCCGACATCGTCCTGTCTATGAAGTCCCCCTTCGCATAGAATCCGTTGACGCACCTGTACCCGTTCTCTCTGAGACATCTTACCGTGCCTTCTTCCAGATCGGCCGCGTCCTTGCCCATGATCTCTCTGATCCTTACGATGTCCACTCCTTTCATGTTGAAGAATCCCATAAGATGGTCCAGGGCCGTGATGACATCCTGCAGAAGGTCCGGAGAGTCCAGGTCCATGCTTCTTACCTCGATGCAGCCAGACATCTCCCATATCTCCAGCGCCCCTATCACCTTGCTCCCTTTTGTGACGGGGTATATCCACCTGTCCCCATATCTTGCGGACAGCTCCGCCCATTTGGAACCGAGGTCCGGGTCGAACAGTGACCGTATGGTGACCTTTTCTTCCCTGTTCCTCTCCCTTGTTATGAACGGCACCTCTTCCGGCATGACGTACATCTGGCTCTGTCCGTTCCCTACAAAGATCGTCGCCGCGCCCGCCAATGCCGCATACGCCTCCGCCTCTTCCGGCGTCACGCCTACCAGGAAACGCAGGGCCTGTGCGGGTATGGGGCCGTATGAGACAATGCACTCTCTTACAAGCTCTTCTCTCGGATCCTTTTCCGGCCTCTTCGGATAGTACGGCTTGTATGTGTTCTCCGTTCCCCAGTCCTCTCTGTCATTGAACGCGCGGATGATCTTCAGGGAGCGGTCAAGCCTTTGGATCGATTCTTTGATCTCCATCTTGTCTCTGCCTGTGACCGAGACCAGATGCCTCATCGTCGCGTGCCCCATCCCTTCGATGGTCGAAAGCAGGTCGGCGTCGGATTCCATCATCTCGGAGGGCCTCAGCATCGCAAGCCTGTCGCCGTCCTCAGAAAGCACGTACCTTACTCTTCCTCTTACAAACCTCCCCAGGAGCAGCCTTTCTGATTCTCTGAGTTTATACCATTCTTCAAGGCTGAAATCCTTGACCCTGTTGTAGACGTCTATCTCGCTTCCCGCCGACCCGTAGAATTTGAAATAATCCTCGATACAGTCGAATTGTTCTCCCTTCATCCTTCTGTACTCTTCGACAGTATCGAAATCGAATATGTTCTCCTTACCCGCCCTGAGCCTCATGCGGTCGATCGTCTTCATGTACTGCGGGTTCTGAGATATCAGGAACTGTCCGTTGACCGCCTCTTCGCTGTTGACCAGCGAGTCCAGCGCCGTCTGGGCCTCCTTCTCGGTGATCGAGAGGGCAAATGCTACTTCCGGAACTGTTGACGGGGCGGTGCATTCGAGATATCTGAAAACGATCTCGTCAAGACATTTGTTCTTGTCCTTCTTTGGAAAATCGGTTCTGGAGAAATACCATTTGTTATTCGCGGTTATGTCTGTCCTTGTGACAAGATACATCGACTCCAGTTTCCTCATGGACCTGAACGTCGTGTCCTCGCTTATCTCCAAGGCTGCAGTAATATCGCTGAGCGCCGTCCTTTCCCCGACCTGCTCAAGTACCTTCAGGTCGGTCTCGTTCAGTTCGCGCTTCTTCGCGGTGGCCGCAGCGTATACCGGGATCTCGCTTTTCACCATTATGTGGGGCTCATCCATGAACACCGTTCCTATCGATCCCTCTTTGAGCAGTTCTCTGACCCATTCGTCAATGACTTTCTTATCCTCATCGCAGTACGCATATATGTTGCGGCCTCTTTCCCTTATGGCCTGCAGGGGACCCATCCTCATCAGCATGGGGACGATGTCGCTCTTTGATGATATGCGTCCGATCTTCTGTCTGAAATAGGGGATCACATGGTCCTCGTCGAACTCAAACTCTTTCACGGAGTCGCCGAGCGCCCTGTGCAGGACCTTACGGTGCAGTTCTTTCAGCAGTTCCGACCGGTCCTCCATCAGAACGATGTCTGAGAATCCGGACAATATGATGGAGTGGGCGAAAGGGGACGGTGTTCCGCTGAAATGGAACACATCGATGCCCATCTTTCCGTTCTCTATCATTTCCAGGACCTCCGCGGCGTTCTTTATGTCCATGTCGTCCTCGAGCACCTCTCGGTATGTCTCGTCTATCACAGGAACGTTCTCCATGTTGCCCAGCATATCCAAGAGATAAGAGGACCTCACTTGCTGCCTGTTCACGGAGATCGGGCGGCCGAGATAGTTCCTGAGTATCATGAAACTGCGTGCGGCGGTGTGCCTGAACCTGAGTTTGAATATCTCCGAGTCCTTGATAGCTTTCCTCAGTATGGAGTCCAGTTCCCTCGACGTGAGAAGTCTGGGGATCTCATCGATATCCACTTTCCTCGGGGTTCCGATCATGAAGTTGTCGTCCGACATCGTAACGGATACGTTAGATCCGACCATGTTGGACAGTCTGTACGCATAGCCTCTGGACAGCGCATCGTTCACCCTTCTTCCGAAGGGGAAATGGAAGATTATCCTCTGGTTCCCGGACGGGTCTATGTACTCTTCGATCGCTAATCTTTCGGAATCGGGGATGCTGCCCGTGACGGCCTTTTGTTCTTTGAAGTATGATATCAGGCTCCTTGCCGACCCCTCATCGATGTCCAGCTCATAACCGAGCCTGTCTATCAGGCCCGCCGTCTCATCTTGGATCCACTGCGACATCTCTTTTCTAAAGACCGCTACATCCATCGACAGATCGAAGCTCCTCGGCAGCATCTCTCCCGCCCACGACGGCACTGTGGGTTTCCTCCCGGTCGCTTCCTTGACGTGCGCGACCATTCCTTTGGACCTTACGAATTCAAGCGACCTCCCTCCGAGAACGAACACATCCCTCGGGGCAAGTCTTTCAACGAACTTCTCCGATAGTTCTCCGGCGGTGGAGC
>JAIRQG010000141.1 GCA_031256615.1 Candidatus Methanoplasma sp.
TTTATTCTTAAGTCGGAGATCGAATACGAAAAAGGGAACATCAACTCTTCGCTCCGGACCATAATGAATGGCGTTGACATGAACCCAGACAATGCCGATGTGAGGCTTCAGAAAGCGAAGATACTGTTCAAGACAGGGAGGACAGACAAGGCCGTCATCGACTTGGAAAAGGCGGAGAAAGCCGACCCGAACAATGTGGGGGTCCTGACCCTGATGAAGGATATCGCCGTTTCCAGGAACAAAAACGAGGATGCCGTGAGACTGAGCAACAGGATCCTCGAACTGGACCCAGGCAACATAGAGGCGATGAACACTCTCTCCAAGGCAAGCCTTTCCATGAGACGGTCGGAGGAGACCTATGCCTCGTACAAGGACATGATGGTCGCCGATAACAGGGCGGAGAACTTCATCAACATCCTTTCATCAATGATGCTCGAAGGCAGATACCGCGAGGCCATACAGATGTTCACTGAAAAAGAAAGGGAGTTCGGCAATAACCCGGCGGTGAGGCGCCTTAAAGGGAATGCTGAGTATGCCATGGGCAATTACAAAGCCGCATCGGACACATATGCGTCAGCTTCCGAAGACGATCCAAAGAACCCGACGATCTGGCATTCCAAAGGGATGGCCGACGAGGCGATGGGAAATCTGGAGGATGCGGAAGAGTCATACAACAGGGCGATCCTCCTGAACATGAATGAACCGGAGTACTGGATATCGCGGTCCTCGGTGCTTGAGAAGAAGAACGATCTTGCTGGTGCAGTGGAGGCCCTCAATAGGGCAATAGAACTGAGACCAGATGACATATACGCGCTTGTGAAAAAGGGGATGATCTTCGCAGAACTCGGAAGAAGCGATGAAGCGTTGTATTTCCTGGATCTTGCAATGATCACCGAATCCGATAATGTGGACGTGATGAGGATAAGCCGCGACATCAGAGCAGCGGCAGGCGACCTTCAAGGCGCAGAGGAATCCGCAATGAAGATAATCAGCATGGATCCGGCCGATGAGGAGGGGGCGGACGCCGCCGTCAGGATACTGATGCGTGAGGGGAAGGAGGAGGACGCCGCAAGCATCATCGACACAGCGTTGCGGAGGAAGCCCAACTCTATGCGGCTTTTAATGATAAAAAAGGAGTTCTATTCTTCCAGAGAGGATCACAGGGCCGTGATCGATGCCTGCACACGTATCCTTGCGATACAGCCGGACAACAGCGTCATCATCAACGACCTCGCAGAAGCGTATGCGGCAGTAGGCGATGTGAACTCCGCGAACAGACTGTATTCCGAACTGGGTATCGGCAGAGACACAGGCGAGCAGAAGCATCAGGAGGCTCCAAAAGTACAGAAACAAAAAGTGCCAGACACTGTAAAGAGGTATGCGGAAAGGGTTCTCAGACGCGCTTATATCTCTAAACTTGCTCCGAGCGACCCAGACATAATCACTGTGCTGGATCTTGATGAATCTACCACAAAGGCGATAATGAATTATCTCTCCGATATCTCCGAGTACGGAGACATCACCCCCGGGACCCTGGAGTTCGAAAGAATGGAAAAACTGTCGCTGAGCGCGGTGACGAAGGGTAACTGCACCGGGCTGGAAAAGGACAACCTCATATCGATACCGTGCGCATATGTCGCCGGCGGGGCAAAGGATGCGGACGAGGCAAAGCTCCTGGTAGCATACTTTTATAAAGTGCTGAGTTCCAGAAAGTCGACAAGATCGCTCACTCCGGAACTGAGAAAGATCGCGGATGCGACCCAAAAAGGCACAACCATAGAAGATATAATGAAAAAATCCAAGATCGGAGTATATCAGGCAAAAATGATCAAAGACAATATCTGATCAGTATTTTTCCATATCCGATTTCATGTATTCTCTGAGAAGACATGTAGCGTAGTTGCCCTTCGGAAGGGAAAAACTCATTTCGTACCCTTCCTCAGCGGTCCTATGCGACAGGTCAGACACAGGACACAGGACCTCTCTCCTGCTTCCCTTGGAGTTGCAGTAAGGAAGGTCCGGAACTATGAAATCATTATCGGAAATATTTTCACTATCGATCACAGACCTCTCAATTTCTCCCATCTCTCCCTCAGATATCTTGCTCTCAGAGCCGAATAAAGGTATTGTAACGAACGCTCTGCCTGACCTCACCTGTCTGGCCACAAGGTCCGCATTGCCGGATGTTGTCGTGATGGGGTTCTCGTGCTGAGGTATCCTGTTGGCGTCCATAGGTATGACGATGTCTCCTATGACCGGTTTGTTCAGGGGAAGGCCTCTGCTCATGCGTCCGCTTAACATCTTGTTGAAAAGGTATGATTGATAGGCATGCACGAACATCATCTGAAGATTTTTCGGAAGTTTTCCGATGGCGCCTTTCCAGTCGTTCGGAGAAGAGACAATGTGCTCGACCATGATCTTCTCGAAAGACAGCGAATCCGGCATCTCTTTCAAAAGAGGCGACCAATCGCTTTCCTCGGAGAGCGCTTTCCTTACATCTGCGGAGTTCTCGTTCTCGAACAGGGACGGGTCCGACACATAGCACCTTACCGCACCTTCAAGGTCCCCCCTCACAATGAGCTCGCCGACCTTGTGTGTTATCGGCCTTACTGCCCCGAATCTCTGAACACCGAAATAGTTCGGAAAGCCTCTTGTTTCATTCAGAACTGAGGAAACAGAATCGAGGATATGAGGTATCTCTCCTTCAGGGACGCTGCATTCGCTGACCTTTATTGTGAACGAATTTCCTTTCAGGTCGCCGATCTGTATGCCTCTCTTTGCGGTGTATTGGCTTCCGATCTCCACATCTTTGAGATTGATCTTTTTTAAAGAATCCGGGGGACATTCGAAGGACATGAGCTGCGTCGTGACAGCCCTTTTATCCTTTGTCCCCGCAAAACCGATTCTTTCGCGCGATATGCCGAGGCTTCTGGACATCAGCCTTACGAGGCGGTTGGTCTCCCAATTCCTGCTGGTGACCTCCGCAATAACATATTTTCCGTTCGCGGAAGCCTCAGGCCCGTTGGAGATCTCCTTTACAATGAAATCCTCCGGAACCTTTTTGAGACGGCCGCCGGTCCCGTCGATGTTGCTCAGGTAGAAGGACATGCCTACGTCCGCCTCTGCGGTTCGGCATTCTTTGTACCCGCCGGTCATTGTTTTACCGTTGAGAAATAAGCAGATACGGCTTTTGAGGCTTTTTTCACAGCATCATCAGGCTTTCCTTTGCTGACTTCAATATACAACACGACATCCGAAAGCTCAGGATGCTCGTTTACGCGCCTGACAAGAATAACATTTTTATCGTCGTTGAGTGCCTTGATAAGGGGCTCTATGAGCGTAGGGTTCTCTTCATCGAATCCGAGAGTCATTGTCTTATCGGTCTTTTCGACAGTATAGACGTTCATGCGTTGCGATTACAATAACACTAATAAAGGTTTTTGCAAAACTGTTGAAACGGCTTTGTCAAGGGACCCCTTGAACGCCAAGCGCCGAGAAGATACGGGCGTCAAATCCCTGCTTCGTGGAGATGGCGGAAAGCATCCTATTCTCACGAAACCCGTCATGCTTGTTGCTTACCGAATGAACCAAGCCATTCTTCACGCGTAAGACAAGCAATATGTTGTGTTTTCGATTCATTGATGGGGGGCCAGAATCGGTCATGTTCGGTATGATGGAACCGAAAGCCGCATTTTTCACACACCCTTTTCGATCTTTCGTTCTCATCGAAATATCCGCACCAAACAGTGAGCAGATTCAGTTCATCGAAAGCGTACCGCATGAGTTCGCGTACAGCCTCCGGAATATACCCGCGCCCCCAATACGGCTCTCCGATCCAATATCCGATCTCTGCTTCGTCTGCCCCGATGTCCAAATTGCTCTTGCCACCTACCATCAATCCGATGCTGCCCACTGCGTTGTCCTTGTTTCTTATCGTGACGGCGAAAGTGTGTTCTGCTGAAAGGATCTCTCTGATGATGTATGCGCTGTTTTCAACATTTGTATGGACAGGCCAGCCTGCGATCGGACCGATGTGAGGGTTTTTTGCCAGTTCATACAGATCTTCAGCATCGGTCTCTTTCCAAGGGCGCAAGATCAGCCGGCTTGTTTTCAGTATCATTTTTCACACCTCACAGAAAACCCCTCATTCATAATACTGCCAGATTCAAACCGTCTGCGGCGTCATTTCCCGCAGTTTTCACTCTTTATCCTGCGCCTGCATCTCATACATGCTCAGGACCTCGTTCGCCGTCATGCATTCTTCGGGGCCTTTGTCGTCCCTTACGCGCCCGGTGAATCTTGGGAATCTGAGGCCCAGGCCCGCATCTTCCTTAACGATGTTCCTGGCGGCAGTATGTATGGGGCTCAGGCTGATCTCGGCGGCCACGACCTCAAGCACAACGGTGGGAAGGAACCATACATCCGGCATCATCTCCGCATCCACCATGTGCGGGCGTCCCTCGCTCAGGTACTTGTCAAGCATGTCCGGCAGGCCGGCAAGGAACGCATCGTCGAAACCGGTCCCGAGCTTGCACACTGTACAGTAATGTCCGGAATCTTCGTCGAACACAGCCATTAAGAGGGCGCCGTACTTGCCTGCTCTTTTCCCTCTGCCGTAGAACGCCCCGACCACCGTGAGATCGAAAGAATCCGTGAGCGCTTCTTCGTAGTCTTTCTTGTATTTTATCCAAAGGAACCCTCTCGAGCCCGCCCTGTAAATGGATTCCTGTGACAGGGACTTCGCCATTATGCCCTCGCATTTCTTGCCAAGCGCCAAGCTGAAGAACGCTTCCCCTTCCTCCGGTGCGGAGACAGTTGCCATTGTAGTGAACTGTACCTTTTCCGACACATCGAAGATACCTTCAAGCTTTGCTCTCCGCTCTTCGAACGGACGGACGGTCATATCCTCGTCGTCTGCCAACAGGATATCGAACATGAATATCCGGACGGGGTAATCCTCTATGGCCTTGTCCATTCCGTGTTTCTTACGGCGGTGCGTGACATTCTGGAATGGAAGCATGCCTCCTTCCGGGTCCACAGCCACGCATTCCCCCTCGATTATCGCCGTTCCGGCTTTGCATTGTTTCCTCAGCTCCGCGGCGATGTCTGGGAAGTTCGAAGTGAGGTCTTCCATCCGTCTTGAGTATAGTTTGACCGAATCTTTGCTTATATGCGCCTGCACCCTTATCCCGTCGTACTTGAATTCCATCGCGCATCTTCCGTCCATCCGGTCCAAGATCAGAGGTATTGACGGCAAGCGCTCGGCGAGCATGACCTTTATCGGATTGCCGACGGTGACCTTCATCTTCCTCACGGCCTCAACACCGCCGCCGGCAAGCACTTCCGCCACAAGTCCGAGGTCGCATGTTATGTTGAACGCCCTTTCGATATCCGGGCGGTCTTCCTTAGTGCCGAAAGCTTCGGCAAGGGCGTCGAGCATCGTCATCGATCCTGCTCCTATCCTCATCCTTCCGGTAACAATGCGGCACAGATATCTTGCCTCGACAGGGCTGGAATCCATCAGGAGGTTGGAGAGGTATTTCATCTTCTTGTCCTGCGAGTCCCTGCCTTCGGCATTCTCAATGAGCGTCAGGTTTCGGAGGACCTTGCCAAGCGTCAGAGGCTCTGAGAACAACGACACCTGTTTTCTATTCTGCAACAGATATTCGGCGATCTTTCCCGGGTCGCCCTCCTTTTTCCAGAGCTCATCCATTCTGCTCTCCGATACTCCGGATATGAACGCGACAGATCTCAGGACGAGCTTGTCAGCCATGCCTAATTCCGCGCCGTAGAAATCAGGATGCAGCATCCCCTGTGACAGATATACAACATTCCTCAGAGATCCCGGATCAAGGTCCTTAAAGAAGCCGGAGAGGATGGATGTCATCTCAAGGCGGCTGCTTGTCACTTCAAGCCTGTCGAAAACATCTGCGATCTCAGAGTACAGCATGGCATCGTTCCGTATGGTATCGGTCTATTAGAAATCTCCCAGTTTTAACTGGCCTTCTTCCACGGAAAGAGAGAGTTCTCTGTTAAGTTTCTCCAGCCTCGAACGCATTTGATCCTCCTTTTTCATACTGGAGTATTCAAACACCTCATCCATTGTTCCTCTGGCAATAAGAACGTATACCTCTCCGTCGCTCTTCCTCCCAGTTCGTCCGCGCCTCTGTATCGTCCTTATCTCCGACGGCACCGGTTCATAGAATACCACCGCATTGGTGCTGGCGATATCCAGTCCTTCCTCTCCGACGGAGGTCGCGACTATGACGTTCCTGATGCCGTTTCTGAACTCTTCAAGGATGCCGATCTGTTCTTTCTGTCTGAGGCCTCCATTGGACTGCCCGATGAGCTTCCCGACGCTTGCTCCTTCTATGCAGGAAAGCTTCTCAACAAGGACATCGCAGGTATCGCGGTATTGCGTGAAGACCATGACCTTGGATGCTGGGTCCGTGTTCAGTATATGGCTTACCAGGCTCATTAGCTTTGATACCTTGGGATGCTCTATTCTGCTGCCGTAGACCATGTTCCAGGCATCTAGGTATTCCTTTCTGGCGACGAGTTCTTTGCCCCCCTTGTTCCCCTTCTGCACTTGGGCGTCCTCATTCAGTTTTGCCATATACAACCTCAGCGAACTCATCCCCTGGGTCTCGGCGAGATTTATCGCATGGAGTATCTTTATGCAGATCGACTGGACGGTAAGGCCGCGGTAAAGCGTTGCCGAACGTTCGCCCCTTCTCAGCCGTTTTTGAACGGACTCTCCGATCATCAGCATATGCGTGGTGGAAGGGGGCCAATTCTCCTTTGTAAGGCGCAGGTTAGTAAGTTCTATAAAATAATGGTCAAGCAGTTTTTTCAGGATATCAACGATATCCAGGAGCTCCTTTGGCATGTTGACCTCTACCCTTTTGATATATGTATCGTGAATATATGGCGCGACATCTGGGTCATTCTCGGTTCTGACATCTATGCGCATGAACCTGAGGTTTCTGCAGACCTCTTCAACCTTTTTTATGTCGCTGCCGGGGGAGGCGGTGAGACCCACAGATCTGTTCTTTTGCGTGCAGTGCTCAGCGACCGTGACATATGCGTAGTTGCCGGTGCCTCTGTGCGCTTCGTCATAGATCACCAACCCGAAATCTCTCATACCGTACCTTCCGTTCTCCAGATCATTCGCTATGCACTGCGGGGTGGAAACGATAAGATCGTTCGCTTCTAAGATGCCCTTTCTTTTTTCTGCGCTCATGAGGCCGTTCATAACGCCGATGTTCGTGTCTGCCAAGAGCTTTTTGAACACCGATGCGTGCTGCTCCACAAGAGGCTTCGTCGGTGCCATCATAAGCACCTTCCCTCCTTCCTGAAGCACCACGGCGGTTATGTAAAGGGCTATGATGGTCTTTCCGAGGCCGGTGGGCAGAACAATAAGCGTGTTGGCGTTCAGGCAATTCTTTGCCAGGGTCATCTGGTATTTTCTTTCTTCAACCGCATCCGGGATTATTTTCGGGTGAGAGATGTAGCCCATGCTGAACCACATTCAGAATAACATAATAAAAAGATATTTAGGGGGTCGCCGAAAGTGAACCTCAGCGACAGCCGCCGCTGCATGATGAGCAACCGCTGAAACTGGGGTCACGTATCGTCAGACCCGTTCCGAAGTTCGGATCATCTATGAACTCGATCACGCACCCTTCGAGTGCTTCTTGTGTATCTTTGTCGTAATAGATGTTGAAGCTCGATGCGCTCTTGTCGACGACATCCTCATCTGTAGCGCTCTCCTGGAAAGACATCCCGAACTGGGGGCCGGAGCATGCTATTCCGGAAAGATAGATTTTGATGCCGTATCCGATCTTCTGATTCTTTTCCAGAAGTTCATTGATGAACTTCTCTGCACCAGCAGTAATTTGTACCATAATGATCGCTCATAGATGTATCAAGAGGTATAAATAACCGATTAAACAACGCTGTCTTTTTATTAAAACAGGCAATATTTACAGCAAGGAAAAAAAGAAATGCTCTGAAATAAAGACAGCATTTGCTTTATGACAAAGCTGAAACAGAGAAGATCGGGCGCCTCCCCCGCATCGCCTGAGAGAGGGATACGGTCCTCTCTCGGCGAAGGAGCCAGCCGAGCTTTCCCATCGATCCGTGTGGTCACAGATGTCCGAACTGTTCATTCTGGTTGTTCATCGTCATTCTTTTCTTCTCTTTGCCGCAACCAGCCACCATACCGCGATACATATGATCATCAGAAGGATTATTGCCGCCGCTGTCCACAGCAGTAGGTTGCCGCCGCCCTCGCTGTCTGCGAAGTACGACTTCAGATGCATCGTGCCCGTAACGCCGTTCAAGGTTATCTCAGGCGTTGTGTGCACACTTGGAGTCTCCCACTTAATGAACCGATAGCCGTCGTCCGCGTATGCTCTGAGAGTTATCTCGGTACAGTCATGGATCGTTACCGGTGAAATGTATTCCAGGAATGGTTCTCCGTCCACACTGTACTCCACACGTCCCCCTTTGACGATGTCGATCACCAAGAGCATTTCGAGCGCTTTGTCCCTGTCTCCCACAACCTGTATGGAATGGTTCGAGTGCACGTTGCTGAAGGTGTAGTTTCCTTTTTTGATCTCGGCCCGCGAGAGGTGTATACCATCCACTGTCACTCCGTATATGAAAAATCCTTCGTTGGCGGAGAAATAGAATGTCATGTTTTCCCCGCTCGACACCGTCACGAAGCCCTCTGGCGAAATGGTCGTTATATCATCAGAGGTTGCTGTGATGTAGTACTTTTTTGCCTCTGCACTGCCGAACTCGACATATATCTCATGGTCTGAGGCGACATTCTGGAATGTGTAGCTTTCCGGGGTTCCAGATATCTTCTCTCCGTCAATGAAGACAGCACTAACCCTATACCCCTGGTCCGGAGTGAAAATAAATGTTTGAGATTCTCCCTGCATCACATCGATCTCTCCCTCTGGATCCACCAGCCCGTTCGGTCCGGCCGTTGCGGTTATGCGGTATATTTGTTTGAATATCGCAGTATACTCCGCTGTGTCCTCCGTATGCGTGCCTATATCTCTGGTTGCCGCCGCAGACAGATCTTCCCACATTATGAACACATATCCGCTCTCTGCAACGGCTGTCACTGTGAGGTTGTCGGTCTTGTTAATCTCGAATGGCAGTGTGTATGGCATCTGTGCGGTCATTCCCGAGAGTTCCCACAAGAATGTTCCCATGTCTGCA